>JBBPYO010000343.1:0-12227 GCA_038199845.1 Flavobacteriales bacterium | reverse complement strand
CAATATACTTAGTATCAATATAGTTATGAGCGTATTTATAATCTGAATCTTTGGGAATTTTTTCATATATTTAAACCTGCGGAATAGTGAATTAATTTTATCGTACGCTATATCAACTTACGATATTTATCATTGTTTTTTTTAAATCAAATCTAATGTTAAAAAGTTCGTGTGGTTATAAATAGTTATGGTGAACCAGTCTATCTCCGAGATCATAGACTGGCCGCTTCTTTCCAACAGAATAGCGTTTTCATCTGCAACTTGGTAAAGCCGTCATATTCTTTCCCTTCTGAACCGGTCCTATTTTTAAAAATAATGATATTTCTGAATATCAAGGAAACTATTTATGTTCTCCGGCCCATGTATCGAGCAAATCTATCGCGTCGTACAAAACCCCCGCTGATCCCTTAAAAGTGCCGGAACCTTCCGGCTTGTTATCAACGGTGTACCATTCATAGAACCCATCGTTTTTTAGTACTCTAAGGATCATCGGCTGAAGCTGTTCGTAAGCTTCGGCTACAAAACCATATTTTACCAACTCCATGATCATCCGCGCACCAAACCACGTCCAGTCACCACCATTTTGATAACTGTATTCCGGATTCATTATTTTGTTCTCAAAAAAACCGGCGGGGTAGGGTGGATAAATGGTAAGTCCAATGGAAGGCGCACCAGATTTCTTTACGCGGGAAACCATTTCATCTAGCGAAGCTTTGACCTCTTTTTTTGAAAGGAGCCCCGCTTTAATGGCAATTGCCGTTCCGCCAAAATAGTAAATTTTATTTTCGTCAAAATCTTTTGGAAATGGAGAACCTTCTAGATAGATGTGCGGCACAAATTTCTGTGCTTTTGAATCCCATAAATGTTTACGGCTATTTTCGGTCAATTCGGCGCGTATGGGATTCCATTTGGATTTTAGATCGGGCACCATTTCAATTAGGTTATCGAGTGCAATGATGAACATGGCATTGTCATAAATATCGATCGCCCGGTGGGTATTGTTGTCCATGTCGATCCCCCAACCATGCTCTGGCTGCACATCGCCCCAGTCTGCAGTGGTTGCGCCCCATATCAAACCATATTTTTCGGAATAGCGGGTATCCAGTAAAAACTGCATGGCTCTTTCCATCCGCTCGGCAACGGTCTGCCCACCCACTTTTTCACTAAGGATCGAACGGTCGCCGGTTGCTTTTATATATTTAAAAACAGTCTGTACTAACGAGGATTCCTGATCCGTCTCCACAGTATTTTTATGACCGGCATAACCCGGTTCCAGATCGGAATAGTAAAAATCGGTCTCGCTGGCACCAATTTGTTCAACAGGGGTAAAACCATCGATAATATTGCCGTCATCGCCCTGCATTCCAAAGAAGACCAATAAGTTTTCCTTCAGCTCCGTAGCAGGATAAACCTTTGCGGCAAGCGTTATAAAAGTGTTATAATCCCGTATCCAGACCTCCCTATACCCATCACCGGCATTAAAGCCTTTTTTCATGACCTCAAGTGCACGGTGTTGTACACTATCTAAATTAGAATCATTTAAAATCTTAAGGGACAATTCCTTGTTGGGATTTTGGGCAAATCCAACAATAAAACATAACCCAAAAATCATGCTCATTAGTTTTTTCATTTCATTTTTATTTAAACGATGAAGGTGGCATTTTTTTATGGCCCCAGTTTTTATTTGGTTCCGGCCCCATTTCCAATATTAAGTCGCCACCCTTTAAAAGCGCGCTGGCTGGAAACCAAAAGTCATTCAACTTTTCCCCATTTAAAAGAGCGCTTTGAATATATATGTTTTTACGGGATGTATTTTTGGCCTCAATGGTAAAGGATTTTCCGCGGCCGTAACGTTGTCCAAGATCGATTTTTGTTTTTATAAAGATAGGGCTTCCCAGTTCATAAATGGGAGAAGCTCCAGTACCACCATCCATTTGAAAAAGCCCCAGAGCGGACATCACGAACCAGGCACTCATCTGTCCCTGGTCTTCGTCGCCCAGATAGGCATTGTTTATTCCATGGCCATAATAACGGTCTAAAATTGCCCTGCTCCATTTTTGGGTAAGCCATGGCTTTTCCACCCAATTAAATAGATAGGCAAAGTGCATGGATTGCTGATTGCCCTGCATTATAGGATAATCCCAATACAGTTCATTGGGTGCATTGTAACGCCACTTATAGCTTTCGCCAAATCCCCAGTCCAAGCGTTCAACAAAACGTTCTTTTCCTATCGCTTTAGCAAGGCCAAGAACATCTTGTGGTACATAAAAAGTCAGTTGCCAGGCATTGCCCTCTACATAATGTTCGTTAGCACCAGATTTAAAAGGATCAAAATCGGGAAGCCAATTTCCCTCTGAATCTTTCATTCTGGCAAATCCCGATTCCGGATCTATGATATTTTTCCACCAGCCGGCCCGTGCGATGAATTCATCATATTCTTTTGTTTTTCCCAATGATTTTGCAAACTGTGAAACGGCATAATCATCAAAGGCATATTCGAGTGTATTGGAGAAACGCCCTTTATCATAAGGGATATATTGATAATTTAAATACGGTTGGAGATCCCGGTTTCCAGCCAAACCATCACCCACTTTTTGAGCTGGTGTGGTCTGCATTTTATAAACGGCCTCAAAAGCTTTTGCGGTATTAAAATCCCGAATTCCCATTTGATAGGCTCCCACGATAAGTGGTATTTCGTGTTCGGCGACCATCACGGGAACATATTCCATTCCGGCAGGTCCCTTGGCGAGCCATCCATTGGCATCGTACATGGCCAATTGTGATTTAACCCATTTTAATGACCAATCTGGAGTTATCAGGTTCCAGAACTGATTCAGGTTCCAGAATGTGTTCCAAAAAGCATCACACCCCAAAGCGACAGAAGTCGGATCTGAAAGCTGCTGCCGCTGCTCTGTGGCATCGATCCAACTTCCATCTACGTCACTAAAGGTATTCCTGCTGCACAGTGCACGGTACATATTCGTATAAAAACGTACTTTTTCACTTTTGTCGTTGCTGGTGACATGAACACGCCCCAGCAAATCGTTCCATATATCCTCTTGATTTTTTCTGACCGCTTCAAATTCCCATCCGAAAGGCTCTGAAATTTCTTTTTTAATGTTCATTTTCGCATTCTCAACACTTACATACGAAATGCCGCTTCTTGCCTGAACCACCTGATTTTCTTTGGTGTCAAAATTTGCATAAGCACCAAGATCATGAGGAGCTCCCAGAGCATTTGAATCCTTAACCTGAATCCTGTTTTCATTAATGAGTTTCTCATTGAGCCAGCCCCCAAACTGCTGTATGGGCTGGTCAAATTCAATAACAAAATAAATGGTATATTCTTGATTGACCCCACCAGACCAGGTGTCCGGAGAAATCTGATGACTATATCCCTCTATTGTATACGCATCTATTTGTTGGATTTCAGCATTCTTAATGTTATAACCATATTCAGCAGGTATTTGTAAGTCTATCATCACACGAGAGGAATCACTTTCTTTAGGGTAGGTGTACCTCTGAAAGCCGCAACGGGTTGTCGCGGTCAATTCAGCCTGAATGCCATAATCGCTTAAAAGGACCGAATAATATCCCAATGGCACCTTTTCTGTAGTTTTATCTATTCTAGATCTATATCCACTATCAGGATCTTTTTCATCACCTACCTGGGTTTTCAGTGGGCCATTGGTCGGTAACATTCCCAGACCGGCCATTGTCCATTCATGTATATGACTAAAAGCTCCCACACTTTCAAAAGTGGGCTGATATCCTCCCTGCCAGCCGGAATTTTGATTATCTGGGCTCAATTTTACCATTCCAAAAGGCATCCAGGGCCCCGGAGCGATCATCCATCGGGAATGTCCCGTACCCATTTTGGTGTCCACATATCCCTGTGGTGTCATTAGATTTTGAGAATCTCGCTTGATGGTTCCGGTTTCTAGGATCTTTCCATTGACCAGAATTGTATAACTGCTCGTTAGCGCTGATTTAACGGCATCCATTGGCATTTCAAAAATATATCTTCCCGACGTTACCGTATCTTCAGCTATATTTTTCCCATTTATCAAAGTAGTTAGGACAGACGTTCCCTCCAGATGCTGAATATCAACCAGTAAAGGCTGATAACGTTTACCTTGATCTTCAATCTCATAATCGGCAGCCGTCACGCTTCGCAAAAAGACCATTTTTGGTTTTTCAAGTTCAATCTTGTTCGGTCCTTCCAGCCGTATTTGGTCAAATACAAGCCAACTACCTTCAATGGAAGTCAGTTGAATCTCATTTCCACCTTGCCGTAAAAGTCCCTTGTCTATGGGCACAACAATCTTTTGTTCTTTTATTGTTTTCAGATCCCCATTGAGAACGCCTTCACCACTTCCTTTTTCCAGTTGAAAATACCAAGGTTTTCCATTTATTGTTATTTTAAGTCTGGGAGGGAGTTCGGAACTGCAATCGAGCACATCTATGACCAATTTGAACTCTTCGTTCTTGGGTTCGCCTTTCAGCTGAAATAATATGTTCAAAAAATGAGGCCGTATCCCCGAAAGGTTCGCTGTTCCTCCCCAACTGTCCGTCGAACCGGGCAATACATAAGGGAAGTCCGATTTTTCCTTTGAAAAACCAATCGTGTAAAACGCATCCTCCCAACCAAAATCATATTCTAGGAATTTCTTATAATCCGAAGGAGCAAGGGCGAACTCTAAATCATTGTTGTTCGCTTTACCAATTTCCCAAATGCTCTTTTGCTGACTATAGGTGTTTATAAAGACAAAAAAAGAAAGGATGGATAGTAGTGTGTATTTTTTTTTCATATTAAAATGATCATTATATATCAAGCGTTTTAGGAAGGTACATTTTTTAGCTTACATTTAATCTGTTTGTATAAGATGGTGGGAGGAAAGAATACGGTTATTTTTAAGCTTAGTAAAAGACGGGTTTTAAATTCCACCAGTAGGTTTTATTCTCCCATCTTCGGGGACGAAATTCAAAATTTATTTTCAATTCATATCTTGTAAGCTTGAGTTTTTAGCTTTAAAAAAAAAGAATTGTTATGTAAAATTCATCCAGTGCTATTTTTTCCATGTGTTGTAAAGATTTGCGCACGGTCTCGTAATTTTGTAATTCAGTTAAAAGCCTTAAAGAAGAAAATATTAATCTATTTAATTTTCTTCTTTGAGGCTTTCTAATCTAACAATGTCCTCAAAAATAATTATAAATCAATTACTTATCAATGCTTTTATTTTTTTAGACCTAATTTACTCTTGCCAAAGGTGTATGAACTTGAATTTAAGCAACGGGAGGAACATGGGATAAATACCTTATGTGAACCAGTTTTATTTAAATCTATAGTGAAGTATATATAAGCAAGCAGCCAAAATCATAGGTTGATCCAAATCCCGGGTTTGCGTATTTATAGCATTGAAGTCAATAATGTTCAACACGGAAACCTTTAGGTAAACCACATCTACGGGTTTATTTTTTTGATTCTGGCAATTTATTTTATGTTTAAAAATACGAAAGTAATAATTATGTCGCAGGGATCTTATAAGCCAAAAGGATCGGACAACACTTTTATAAAGAAAGATTGAATCTCACTGCTTACACGGTAATAGTATTGGAAAAACACAAAAGAATGAAATGAAATTACAACCACATGCGCCCCGCTTTAAAAAACATTGGAAATTAATCCTCCAGATCGCGGTGGGCGCGCTTTCCATACTGCTTGCGGTATATTTCATCCAACATGAACGGGCGGAGTTGGGAGAGGTAAAGACCGTTATACTTCGGGCAGAACCCTACTGGCTGCTGTCGGGAACTATGCTTGTGTTTTTGTTCGTGGCCGTACAGGGCTGGATGTACCAATATAGTTTTAGGGCCGTAGACCACAACATACCCTTCAAGGTTGCTATACTTCTCTATTTAAAGCGCAACTTCATCAGTACGTTCATCCCCGCGGGTATGCTTACCAATATTATGTTCTTCAATAAGGACATTGAGGAAAAACAGGGGATCGGGAAGAAGTATATTTACTATGCCTCCGTCATATTTTCCATTTGTTCCATCCTTTCCAGCATCCTCGTTATACTCCCGGCCCTTGTGCTCTTATTTTTTAAGGGTGATCTCAAGGGTGATATGATCTTTGGACTTCTGGCCGTGGCACTGATTTTTGGCGTGCTCATCTACATTCTTTTAAGTGTTTTGAAAAAGGGGCACGTTTACCACCAGATCGTAAAATGGGCCCCCTCGCTGACCAAAACATTGATCGAACTTCAACAACAGCCGTTCGATAAAATCCAACTACTTAAAGTTCTGCTTTTCTCCTGTGCAATAGAACTGATAGGCATTGCACATCTGTATATTGCTATGGGTGCCCTTGGGCTCACTCCTTCGTTGATCGTCGCGGTAATAGGCTACGCCCTTGTGCTGCTTATCTTGATCAGTTCGCCTTTTCTGCGCGGTCTTGGCGCCATAGAGTTGGCATTGACCTATGCATTGACCTTATTTGATTTTAGTGGAGTAGGGGCACTTTCGGTGGTTTTTTTGTTTCGCTTTTTTGAGTTTTGGAGCATTACGATCCTTGGTCTTTTTGCGCTCCTATTTAAAAAGGACGGCCTATTTATGCAGTTGCTCACCCCGGTGCTGTTGCTTTTTTTGGGTATCACAAACATACTTTCGGCCCTTACCCCCGCGCTTGCTGGCCGATTAAAAATTCTAAAAGATTTTATCCCTTACGATGTGATCGAGGTTTCAAATACCGCCGTACTGGTCATTGGCGTAATTTTAATGGCTACATCGGGCGCTCTTTTTAAGGGCTATAAGAATTCATATTACCTTGCGCTTTTGCTCGCCACGGTTTCCCTGATAGGGCATTTTTTTAAGGGGATTGATTATGAAGAGTCAATCCTAGCAGCCATAACCATAATTGTTTTGCTGTATCAACGCAAGACCTACTATATCCGATCCATTCCCCTTCAGACTTTAAAATGGCAGAATGGTCTGATTTTTATGGCCTGTGTTCTGATCTATGGAATTGTGGGATTTTATTTTCTCGACCTGCGCCATTTTAATATCGATTTTACCTTTACGGAATCTGTTACCAACACAATCAAAAGCTTTATACTTGTGGATGCAGATTTGAAACCAGCCACTGCTTTTGGACGTTATTTTCTGTACAGCATCAATATGCTTGGGGTGGTGAGTATCCTTTATTTTATATGGCTGCTCTATAAACGGTTGATACAAAAAACGGAAACCGATAATCTGGAAGTTGGAAGAGCCAAAGCTTTGGTAAAAACATTTGGAAATTCGTCTATGGATTATTTCAAGACCTATGAGGACAAGAAGTTTTATTTCTTCGGAAATGGGGAAGGGTTTATGGCCTATAAAACCACTAGTAGCTATGCAGTTGTGCTGGAAAACCCAGTGCTAAGTGATTTGACCGAGAATGTTCTTTCGGAAAAAATAAAGGAATTTGAAGCGGCCATGCTTTCGCGAAATCTAAATGTAGTTTATTATAGGGTTCCCGAAGCTTCCATAGGGACTTATGAGTCGCTGAATAAAAAGACATTGCTACTGGGCGAGGATGCCTATGTGAACTTGGAAACCTTTACCATGGAGGGTGGCGATGCCAAACCGCTACGCAATGCCATAAATAAAATAGCTAGGGCGGGCTTTGCGTTTAAAGTCAACACGGCTCCACAAAGTGATGGGTTTCTGCAACAGTTGGCGTATGTTTCAAACAACTGGCTCACGGAAATGGGGCGCAAAGAACTGGGTTTTTCACAGGGCTACTTCCGCGAAAGCGAACTTAAAAACCAAACCATATTGTCCGTTGAAAACACCGACGGAAAGATCGTGGCCTTTCTTAATATCATACAAAACAGTGTTTCAGGCGAACTTAATTTTGATTTGATGCGCAAAACGGCCGATGCACCCAGTGGAACGATGGAATTTCTTTTTGCTCAGATGATCCAGTATTACAAAGCCCAAAACTTTAAGACACTTTGTCTGGGAATGGTGCCACTCTCCGGCATTGACAGTCCTGATAATATAGCAGAACAGGCACTAAAACTAGCCTATGAACATATAAAACTGTTTGGTCACTATAAAAGTCTTCGGTTTTTCAAGGACAAGTTCAATCCCTACTGGATCAAAGAGTACGCAGTTTACGATACAGATATGGATCTTGTCAACCTTCCAAGAGTTTTGAGGAAGGTTATGAAAACGAATTTAAAATAGGATACTGAAAAAATAGGGTACATAATATATTTTTGGGATATTTTTTTTATTGTAAAAAGATCGTAAATTATTAGTTTACAGCTTTTTTGCACTAATAAAAAACCACGAAATACTGTTCGTGGTTTTTAAGCTTCCTTATTAGATTCCTGCAAAGAAACGTAATATTATTTTTCGTTTTAAAATCTATACTAATTACCTTTTTATAGTCAATTGTTTCTGATAATTGATTCCATCGTACGTTTGGGTGCGCACTATATAATTCCCAGAATGTAATTTATGTACATCCATACCGTAGCTCTCGCCGTTTTTCACAGCTTTGGCATCCTCATCCATTACCAGACGACCCAACATATCAAAGATTTGTATGTGCATTAAACGCTCTACTGCATAAAAGGTGATATTTGCCTCATAATCTGCCGGGTTGGGATAGATTAACATGGTGTTCTGGGGCGCTGGATCAGACGTATTGAACACCGAAAAGTTCACGGATACCGTTCCCCCGTAATCCGGATCTGCGGTAAGGGAATAGCTACCCACGGGGAAATCCCGGCCGAAGATATCAGCGCCTGTATTAGCAAAGAGGGAATAGGGCGCGGTTCGTTCCATTTGGTTCTGGTTTATGGGCCCGCTGAGAGTGAAATTAACACCGCCTGTACCTGATCCTGAATTGAATAATACACCAAAGGGCATCTCTGGATAATCTGCCTTATTTATGCGCATGCCATCCGTTAATTCAAAAAGGATGGCATCGGTATCTGTGTTAACAAGAACGAGTGTGGCATCATCGTTAGCTTCAAGGAGCTCAAAACTGATGCTGAGCGTATTTCCTGCCCCGCCGCTTAAATTGTCTCCAGAATATGGAGTGCCTGTGAGGTTATAGGAACCTAAGGGAAGCCGGCTGCCATAATAATCTGTAACGTTATTGGCAAAAAGCGCATAAGGTGCATTGTTTTCGGTCACTGTCTTCTTGGCCGCGCCGGAAAGTTTAAAAAGTATGCTCCCTACATCTCCCGTGACCAGTGCCTCGATGGCCAAATTACGGGTTGGTAGGTTCTTTACATCAATCATTTCACCATCAGTTAAGATTTTGATGACCTGATCGCTGTCCGCGTTGATCAGGTTGAAGCTAGCAATGGTGAAGTCCGCCGCTTCACAATCTGCCGTTATCCCGCCATCGCTGATTATCCAGTTATTAGGCGCACCGGTCAGGCCATTACGCCCAGTCTTCCCGGCGCAATACTGACTTTTACCACCACTAAACCTCAAATTTGGTCGTACGGTTTGAGCCGCCCAGCCGTTGAGTAGGCTGTCGTAGTTAGCCGTGGAAAGGGTTACGTCGCTGAACATGCCGCTCACATTTCTTACATTCCCCACATCCCAACTGCCGAGGTTCTGGTCGAAGCTTTTGGCTCCTGCGAACAAACTTCCCATAGAAGTCACCTTGCTAACATCCCAACCGCTGATATCCTGATTAAAATTGGAAGCATTGGTGAACATACCGCCCATAATAACAGCGTTGCTCACGTCCCATCCGCTAATATCCTGATCAAAGACCGTAGCGCCATAAAACATTGCAGCTATATCCTTTACGTTACTAATGTTCCAACTACTTATATCCTGGTTAAAGGTCGCGGCACCGGAAAACATAGACCTCATATTTGTCACCTTACTAACGTCCCAACCGCCGATATCTTGATTAAAAGCTGTTGCACCGGCAAACATGGAGGACATATCGGTTACTTTGGTCACGTCCCAGTCACTAATATCCTGATCAAAACTTGAAGCTTTGGCAAACATAAAGCTCATATTGACAACCTTTTTAACGTCCCATTCCCTTATATCCTGATTAAAGTTTGAAGCGTTGGCGAACATATATTCCATATCTGTGACCTTGCTAACATTCCATTCGCTTAAATCCTGATTAAAGACCATTATAGTGTCCTTTGGACTTAAAGGTAGAGGATAACGCACGACTCCACTGAACATTGATTCCATATTCGTTACATTGCTAACATTCCAACTGGCAATGTCCTGATTGAAGTTAATGGCAAAAGAGAACATACTGCCCATACTGGTAACATTGCTTACATCCCAGCTTCCGATGTCCTGATTAAATTGTGTAGCCTCCCGGAACATAGCTCCCATATCATTCACTTTGCTTACATCCCATCCCCCTATGTTTTGATTAAAGGCCGTGGCACCTGAAAACATAGCTCCCATATTTTTTACCTGACTAACGTTCCATTTCCCGATATCCTGATTAAAGGCTGTCGCACGGTAGAACATATTGTCCATATTGGTTACTTTGCTAACGTCCCACTGGCCGATGTCCTGATTGAAACTGGTGGCTCCCTCAAACATATACATCATATTTTTTATGTTGCTCACATCCCAATCGCCAATCGCCTGATTGCCGATTAAACTGGTGCAACTGGAAAACATACGACGCAAATCATCCGTCATCGATAAATCAGGAGCATCAGATGCTGTAACATCGAGGTTGGGACAGCGCACAAAGGCATTGTTCATTGATTTCCATTGAATATCGCCCCATTGCAGTATGTTGAGTATCTTCCTGAAATCCGTACGGGGGCGAGCACCAACAGAATAAAAATCAATTCTGGGAAACATACCGCTGATCGCCACAGTATAGGTGCCGGGAGCGTCATAGGTATGAGTAATATTGCCAGTTACGTTTGTGTTTGTGTTGCCGTCCCCCCAGTCTACAGAATAATTATAGGTCTCACCATTGGATATATTAGTGGGGATGGTGATCTGGTTATACGCAGAGACACCGGGATTATCGGTCTTCCAAACGGTGATGAATTCATTTTGTCCATTGGCTCCGAGAAATATTCCGAAAAGAGAAATCAAGGTCAAAAAAATTCTTTTCAAACCCCAAAGATATTTTACAGAATGTCGTTGTTTGTGCGTATCAAGAGCAGTTGTACTTTGCCGCATTTTGTCAAAAGTAGAATTGTTGTCCATAGTTGAATATTAATGTGGTGAAACAAAGAAAATTCAATTCGTATCGGAATAATTCTTTAAAAAGCCCTGAATAATATCCGAAAAAAAGAAGCAATACGTAACGCCACTACTTATTTTATAAAAAGCTGAAGCGCTAAAGGGAAATGATTAAACCATAAGAATGTATATCAAGAATGTGTTATATATAAACTACTCATTAATATACGATTAGATAAATAAAATAGATTGTTATTTCGATAAAAAGCGAAGATCTCTGGCTGAAGGTAAATTGATGGAGCTTCCAGTGAACACTTAAATCAAAAAGGTTAACCGTAACTCAATTAACTAGGTAAGATTAATTGACTTAATGGACTCATGAGAATAAGAGAATTGGCCAGTCTAGCTAATAGCGTTGACAATTTTTAACTTTATTACTATTTAGTCCATTTACTGAACGCCACAAAGTAGAGCAAGGTAAATAGATCAAAATAAGTCTTTATTGTTTGTAATTGAGAGTTCATTTAAACAACTGTTCCTTAAGTCCAACAGGAAGATATTTAACAGGATGAATAAAAGAATCCAGTTGTATCTTTCAAAATTATCCATCTACTGGAATAGCTGAATAATATGAAACTAAAATCTTATATTTGTTACACCAGAAAGTTTATAGGTGATGCTTTTGGAAGCATAAAAATAGTTGATAAGTGAACTGTTTTATGTCTGATAGGAGCGTATTGGACAATCGTTCTTAAGACTTAGAAACAATCCCGATACCCTTTTGGATAAAGAAAAAAGTCAAGAATTATTGGAAATGAAATAGGAGTTTCAGCTACTGATTTTTGAATATATATTTTATACCACATATATTTAAACAATCTTAAAAGCAATATTGCCGGTCGTGTTTGAAAATGAGCTGAACAGATTATTCGTCCAATATTAAAATGTTCATCTTTTTTTGAAAATACAAAGAAATAAAGATCTCAAATAGAATTAAAACCAAAATTAAATAAACAAATATCATT
>JBBPYO010000342.1:0-4441 GCA_038199845.1 Flavobacteriales bacterium | reverse complement strand
GCTTAAAAATCGAGTTCATCTGGAGTGTAACTTTGATTTTTTGGTTTTTTGACGATAGAATCACAATCTATACGAATCGAAAGGTTTTCGGGACGATCAAAAGCTTTTTTGGAGATTTTCAAGCTATCATCAGCATAGTTCTTTTTCATATATATTGCCCAGATAGGGAGAGCCATAGTAGCCCCTTGCCCATAAGTTATACTGGCAAAATGTACAGAACGGTCTTCACCGCCCACCCAAACGCCAGTAGCAAGGTTTGGTACAATACCCATAAACCAGCCATCACTTTGGTTTTGGGTAGTTCCAGTTTTACCGGCAATGGGGTTTGTGAACACGTAAGGATAATCAGTGATCACATTTTTAAAGTCATAACGATTGTTTGCCCCTGTGCGCAAGCGTACACCAGATCCATATTGGGTAACACCTTCCATCAGGTTAAGCATGACATACGCAGATTCCTGGCTGAGTACGTCTTCAGCTTTAGGAACATTTTGATAAAGAATCGTACCGTTTTTATCTACGATTGTTGTTACCATTTGCGGTTCTATATGTACTCCTTGATTGGCAAATGTTGCATAGGCCGAAACCATATCAAAAAGGCTAATATCTGCCGTACCCAATGCTATGGAAGGAACTTCTGGAATATCGCGGGTATCAATACCCAATTTGTTTGCCAAATCTATTACCGGCCTAGGTCCCACTTTATGCATGAGTTTTGCTGAAACGGTATTAATGGATTTTGCAAGTGCACTTTTAAGGCTTACCATCCCACCATATTCACCGCCAGAATTTTCGGGGCACCAGTTTTCGGTTAGACCCATTTCCCCCGCAGGGATACAATACGGTACATTAGACAATGTATCACAGGGTGAAAGGTGCAATTGATCTATCGCCGTTGCATATAAGAAAGGCTTAAATGTTGAACCTACCTGACGTTTCCCCATTTTTACGTGATCATACTGAAAATGCTTGTAATTAATGCCACCTACCCATGCCTTTACTTCACCGGTCTGTGGAGTAATACTCATCAGACCGGAACGTAAAAACCGTTTATAATACAAAATGGAATCCCTAGGGGTCATTAAAGTATCTATATCACCTTGCCAACTAAAAATGCGCATGTCTGTTTTTATATCAAAGGATTTTCTGATTTCCTCTTTGGTAAAATCCTTGGCGGCCATTTTGCTCCAGCGGTCACTATTTTCCATGGCGCGCTCTACAATATTTTCTTCATCCTTTTGTGAGATATCACGAAAGGGTGCTGTTTTATTATCTTTATTCTGTTTGTCAAATTCTTTCTGAAGGTTAGACATGTGAGCGCTAACCGCATCTTCGGCATTGCGCTGCATTCGTGAATCTATAGTGGTGGAAATCACCAGACCATCACGGTAGATGTTATAATATTCTTCGTTGCCGTCTTTATCTACCCCTCTTGGGTTTTTCATGATCCAATCTGTCACAAAAGCGCGCAAATATTCCCTAAAATACGTAGCTATACCATCAGAATGGCCCTCTGGAGAAAAAGTAACCTTCATGGGCAAAGCGATTAAACTGTCTCGTTCTTTTGATGTTAGTTTATCGGTCTGTTCCATCAAATTTAAAACGAGGTTGCGACGGCTGAGTGAGTTGTCTTTTGAAATTTCACGGTAGGGATTAAATTGTCTCGGGTTTTTGAGCATCCCTGCGATAATAGCCGATTCCTCTGGCTTTAGATCGCGCGGCTCTTTGTCGAAATAAATACGCGAAGCAGAACGGATTCCAATGGCATTATAAAGAAAATCCATCTTGTTGAGATACATGGTGATGATCTCCTGCTTTGTATACTGGCGCTCCAAACGTGCTGCAATAACCCATTCCCTGAATTTTTGCAGTACGCGCTCAATTTTATTGCTTGGCATATCTGAAAATAGAAGCTTGGCCAATTGTTGTGTAATTGTACTCGCACCGCCATCAGAACCTAAATAAGCGACCGCCCGAAGTGTGCCGCGCACGTCTATTCCAGAATGATCATAAAAACGCCTGTCTTCGGTAGAGGTAACGGCATCGATAAGGTTTTGTGGGAGGTCGTCATATTTTACTGGGGTACGGTTCTCATTGTAGAATTTCCCCAGTGTTTTACCGTCAGAAGATAATATTTCTGTTGCAAGATTGCTTTCCGGGTTTTCCAGTTCTTCAAAAGTAGGAAGTGGGCCGAAAAGACCCCAGCTGGCAAAAAGGAAAAGAAGGACTAAAGCTAAAAGTCCGCCACCAAAAATTCCCCAGAAAATTTTAATGTATTTTGAATTATTCTGAGAACTTTTCTCCTTTTTTGAAGTTATTTTCTTGGCCATTGTTTCTTATTGCTTGGTTTTTTCTATTCTCAATCCCACATCGTGAATGCCTTCTAGCGCGGTAATGGGCTGCACATCCCCGTTTCGCCGCATTGCCTGCCGCACCGAAAATGTATAGATTCCCTGCTCACTAAAGCGCACATTCTCCCGGTACCACAGTTTATTTTCTTTTAGGTCACCAAAACCCGTGCCTAACCAACTCCCATCAGGATTTGCCATGGTGTATTCTAAAGTGTCTACAAGGGTGCGCCCGTTAGGAAACTGTATTTGCGTAATTAAAAATAGGTTATCGTATTTGTAATTGTTGTCGTTGCGCAGCGTTATAAATAAATTATAGGGACGTAAACTGTCCAGTTCATTTACCTTAAAAATCGCCGCCGAATCTTTATGCCAAAAATTAGGCAGATCTTCATTGGTATGAAACACAGCATCCCCATCACATGAAGACAGAAATAAGGCTGCCACAAAAATTAAAAATAAACTACGCATTTACTTCAATCTGTCGTTATTCGGTTTATTCTTAGTATTAGGGCGTTCTTTTTTGGCATTGGGATTGTTCTTCCGTATAGGCCTTCTGGGTTTCCGGCTTTTTTTTGCGTCATCACTGGGAGTTTTAGCTTCTTTTATAGGAACACTTTTAACGGTAGTCGACTGACTTATGCTTTTTTTCCTTTTCTTACGGCTTCTCTGTGGCTGGTCAAAACGGGTAAGGCTATCTTGCCCTACAACGTTTCCAAAAACAGATTTAGTATCGTCAATAAGTTCCGCCGCATATTCTTCTAGGCTCGCCACTGCAACTGCATTTTTGTTGGCCTCTATGATCTCATTCGCTTGCGTGGTGGTAAGCTTATGCCAGTTCATCCACTCACCTTCGTAGGCATACCATAAATGTCCCTGAAAAATATCTATTTTTTGACAGACCGCAGTACCTTTTTCGGTTTTCAGCTTCTGTTCTGTTTTGGGAAAATCCAGGAGCGCATCCATATAAGAGTCAAGCTCGTAGTTGAGGCAGCATTTTAATTTGCCACACTGTCCTGCCAGTTTTTGTGGATTAAGCGAAAGTTGTTGGTAACGCGCCGCACCGGTAGTGACTGATCTAAAATCAGTAAGCCAAGTGGAACAACAAAGTTCGCGGCCACAGGAACCTATTCCGCCCAGGCGTGATGCTTCCTGCCGAAAACCTATTTGCCGCATTTCTATACGGGTATGAAACTCGTGGGCAAACTCTTTAATAAGTTGTCTAAAATCTACCCGTTCTTCAGCAGTATAGTAAAATGTGGCTTTAGAACCATCTCCCTGAAATTCAATATCAGAGATTTTCATTTCCAGTTTGAGCTTGATCGCGATCTGCCGCGCGCGCACTTTCATAACATCTTCCTGATCTTTAACTTCCGTCCAGACGTCAATATCGCGCTGGGAAGCCTTTCGGTAAATCTTACTGAATGTGTCAGTTGTATAGGATTCCCGCTTTTTTTTCATCTGAATGCGCACAAGCTCACCACTAAGACTTACGATGCCTATATCGTGCCCAGAAGCGGCCTCTACTGCAATGACGTCCCCAATATGCAGGGAAAGCTCCTCGGTATTTTTATAAAATTCTTTCCGGCTGTTTTTAAAACGGACTTCCAGAAAATCAAATGGTTTTTGACCCAGAGGTAAATCCATGTTTGAAAGCCAGTCAAAGACCGTAAGTTTATTACATCCATCGGTACCGCAGGTACCATTATTCTTACATCCACGTGGCTGCCCGTTAACGGTCGTACCACAATTTCCACACGCCATGATTGTATATATTTTTTAAAACCGCTAACAACCAGCGCTATATCTGTATGTTGCGGTCTATTATTTTTGTCTTTTGAGCGAAAACATTCCGCTTCAAGCACAGCTCAAAGTTAAAGTTTTAAGCAGTTCAAAAATATAGTAAATATTCTTGTCATTCTTCAGTTAAGCGAAGTGTTTCTTAAAAGGAAGAATATTGTCGCTTAATCAATTGATTTTTTTCGGTTAAAAACAATTTGAAAAGTGCTAAAAAATAGCCTAATAACCTTTAAAAACGAGCTATTTTTCAATCAAAACGAGCTATTTTTCCGAATTCATTATTCTTTTTTTTT
>JBBPYO010000341.1:0-2026 GCA_038199845.1 Flavobacteriales bacterium | reverse complement strand
CTGAATTCAATATCCAAATTATCATACACATCCCAAAAAGTGCGGGTATAATCAAAATTGAAAGCCCACTTATCGTTATCGTATGAAAGCCCAACTGTCATTTCTGCCGGCATAGGCAGTGACGCATTAAAACCTGTAGTACCGTTAGAAGGAATTATCGTTGTAGGGTTTACCACTAAAGGTTGTCCAGAATCATTGGGGAAATTGGCAAAAGTAGCGGTACCATCTTTAGAATCAAGAATGATCTCAGAACGGTAGTGTGCCCCTATTCTGAAATGGTCTGTGAAGTTGAACATCGTGGCAAATGACCAGCCCCAATTGGTTACTCCAGAATCATCCACGGTTACGTTTGCGCGTTCACCCTGAAGATCCGTTAATGTACGGTTAGCATTCCGGTTGAAATTAACCTTGCCGGTCACAAATATAGGTCCACCGCCCACACTGAATTTTTCAGAAATTTTAAAGGAAACCAGCGGCTGTATAAAAATTGCCTGCAACTCAATATTATTGACCAGATGAGAGCCAGCCCAGTCCGTTGGCCATTCTACGCTACTTCCGTAAGGAGTGTAAACGGCAAGACCCACACTCATCCAGTCAGTAGCTGCGTAAGAAGCATAAAGGTAAAATGGGGTTCCCATAGGACTATCTGTATCGGCTGATTGTCCATATTTGTCATTCTGCCAGGTCACATTTGAAAATACACCGCTAACTCCCGCAGATATATTGAGTCTGTCTTCCAGATAAACCAGACCTGCAGGGTTAAAAAATGCCAGTTCGGCGCTATTTACGTAAGCAACACCAGTGTGCCCCATTGCAAGTGCGCGCTGCCCTTGTATTGCCACGCGATAGCCACCACCATAACAAAAGGTATAAGCACTTAAAAAAATTACAATACCTAAAAGTTTTTTCATAAAAATAATAATTAGTTGTTTTTATAAATCTTTAACCAAAACACGACATAATTAAGAAAATAGCGATGAAAGGCAATTTATTATGCGTGCATAGCAATTAATTGGTAATATTATAAAAAATTTATCACTTTTTGGTATAAAAATTCAGGATTTTCGGCATGTAACCAGTGGCCCGCGTCAGGAACGCTGATCACCTCACTATTAGGAAAATGCCTTCTGATGAGATCGAAATCGGTGTCCTTAATATATTCTGATTTTGCACCGCGAAGAAAAAGTGTCTTTCCTTCATAATGCTCATCGTCTTCCAGCGCTTCACCAATGGCTTCGACAGAATTTTTTAGTGCTGGCAAATTCATACGCAGCGCAAGGGTTTTATCTTTTTTCCAGTAGAGATTTTTCAGTAAGAACTGGCGCGTGCCCCAGTCTTTAATATGCTTTTTCAGAAACTCATCTGCGGCTCCACGTGAAGTGCGGGCTTCTTCATTTTCCTGCAAAGCCGTAAGACCATCAAGAATTTCCCCGTGATGTGGCGCGTAATATTTTGGCGCAATGTCGGCAATGATAAGTTTTGAAACTTTTTCGGGATATTTTACAGCAAATTTCATTGCTGTTTTCCCTCCCATAGAATGTCCCAAAAGGATGATTTTATCCAATTGCTTATGATCACAATACTTTTTCAAATCTTCGGCCATCAGGTCAAAGCTAAAATCATCACTGTGCATACTCCGGCCATGGTTGCGCTGATCTACTAAATGTACTTCATGACCGGCTTCTGCAAACTCTCCTCCCAGTGTTTTCCAATTGTCGCCCATACCCAGAAAACCGTGCAAGATTACAAAAGGTGTCCCTTTGCCTAATATATTGCTGTAAAGCTGTGTCATTTTAATTTGGTAAGATATTGACTAATGGTTTCTTCAAGACCTTGATAAAGCGCCTCGGCAATAAGCGCATGACCTATGGAAACCTCCATCAAGTGAGGAACGCTGTTTTTAAAGAACTCGATATTATTAAGGGATAAATCGTGGCCAGCATTAATGCCCAATCCCAGATCATCGGCAAGAAGCGCCGCATCCGTGTAGGGTTTTACTGCGTTTTTATTCGCATTTGCAAAACCG
>JBBPYO010000340.1:0-6619 GCA_038199845.1 Flavobacteriales bacterium | reverse complement strand
TACTTTTCAATATAGAATATATTATGTTTTATAGGTTGGCAGACCGTATTTCAAAAGAGCGCGAGAACATAGACAGATTATTTGAATTCATTGGCGAGATAGATGTTGCGATTTCCTGTGCATCGGTGCGAGCTGGTAATAAAATTACCTGTACGCCCGTTTTCACTTCGGAAAGCACTGTTTTATATGAGGGATTGACGCATCCGCTTATCAATGATTGTGTCACTAATGACTTGGAATTGATAAATAAAAGCATGCTCATTACCGGATCAAATATGTCTGGCAAGACCACTTTTATTAGGGCAGTAGCGCTTAATGCATTGTTGGCGCAAACCATACATATTTGTTTCGCCAAAAGCTACAAGACCCCTTTTTTTAAAATTTATTCAGTCATAAGAATCGCTGACGATCTTCTGGATCAGAAAAGTTATTATCTCGAGGAAGTGCTTCGGGTCAAAAGTCTTGTGGAGGCTTCAAAAGACAGTGCGTCCTGTCTTTTTATAATGGATGAACTTCTTAAGGGGACAAACACCTTGGAACGCGTTTCCGCAGGTGTTTCCATAATTTCTTTTCTGAATAAACCGCAGCATTTCGTCATGGTCGCCACACATGATATGGAACTCACCAAATTGCTGTCACCCGAAGATTTCAAGTTGTATCATTTCACCGAAAGCATACAAGACAATAAAACGCTATTTTTTGATCACAAATTGAAAAAAGGGCCCTTAAAAACCAGAAATGCTATTAAAATTCTGGAAATAAACGACTATCCAGAAGAAATTATTGAACAATCAAAAAAAACCGAGCGCACACTCTTAGACACTAACGGTTTTCAATAAATGGGCCATCTTTCATATCATTGGAAGTCTGTATAACCACAAGATCAATTTTTGGGGAAACACTAGCCACTTCTAAGCGTATTTGTGCAATCTCCTCTTCCGCGTTTACCAGCGGAATATTTTCCACAATGTCCAGTTCTATGACCACAAGAATATTATCTGGTCCCAAGTGCATGGTTTTTGGCGCCTTAAAGCTTTTGACGTTTTTATGATTAGATAGCACTTCTTTTATGCCTTTAAGTATCGTAGGATTGGCACTTTCTCCCAGTAACAGACCCTTGGTCTCCCGAGCCAGAAATGTGGCGACGCCTAGAAGTAAAATGCCGATTAGAATGGAAGCAGACCCATCAATGTATGGTTTGTCGAAATAGTGCGATAGAAAAACACCCAACAGCGCGATAAGCAATCCGACGACCGCGGCAGAATCTTCTATGACAATTGCAAAATTTGCCGGATCCTTGCTCTTTATAATATTAGAGATCAGACCGCCGGTTTTATGGCTCTTGTTGAACGTTTTTATGGCAATAATCAGCGAAGTTCCTTCAAAAAGTATGGCTGCACCCAGCACGCAATAATTCCATAAAGGATCTGTCATGGGCTCTGGTGATTGTAGGGAATGTACGCCCTCATAAATCGCAAAACCGCCGCCCATTGAAAAAATGAGAATGCTCACCACAAAGCTCCAAAAGTAAATTTCCTTACCATAACCAAAGGGATGACTGGGATCTGCTTTGCGCGCGGATCGTTTTATTCCCATAAGCAACAGCCCGCCATTACCCGTATCAATGACAGAATGAATACCCTCTGCAAGCATAGCGCTGCTCCCGGTAAAAAAAGCGGCGACAAATTTGCTTACTGCAATGAGCAAATTTGCAGCGATAGCTCCGTAAATGGCAATTTTAGATCCGTGGGCCATGATTTCTTTTAAAGATTAAATGTTAATTCCCTGCATCACGAGATTTGTCAATGCGACAAACTGCGCAACATCCAGTTGTTCCGGGCGTAAATTGAAAACTTCTTTTTCCCTGATTTCGTCCGGTAATTCTAGTTGTTTTAGGCTGTTCCGTAAAGTCTTTCGGCGCTGCTGAAAAGCCATTTTCACCACTTTAAAAAGTTGGTCAGGATTACAGCCCAGCTGGTCGTAATCTGCTTTCCGCGTTAAGCGTATCACCCCACTTTCTACTTTTGGCGGCGGGTCAAATACCTGCGGTGGAACGCTAAAAAGATATTCGACATCGTAAAAAGCCTGTGCTAAAACCGATAGAATTCCATAGGTTCTGCTGCCCGAAGGTTCACAAATGCGCTGTCCCACTTCTTTCTGAAACATACCCGTAAATTCTGGAATGCGGTCGCGGTATTGCAACGTCTTAAATACAATTTGCGTAGAGATATTGTAGGGAAAATTACCGGTGATGGCAAATGGCTGCCCGTCAAAAAGCGTATCGAGATCAAACTTTAAAAAATCTGCTTCAATGATTTCTAAATGTGAACCCTCAGTAAGTAGAGGATGCTCTAGCGGAAAGTCGTTTTTAAGGAAAACCACAGATTCTGCATCCAACTCCATTGCGGTTATTTTTTTACAGCGGTCAAGTAAATACTTGGTAAGTACACCGGTCCCAGGGCCTATTTCAAGAATGTGATCATAACCTTGTAACGTGAGCGTATCGCCTATGTTTCGTGCTACATCCTCATCTTTGAGAAAGTGCTGACCAAGGTGTTTTTTTGCCCGAATGCCCGTTTTTTCGTTCTTAGCGCTAATTTTTGGGCTAAAACGTTTGTTTTTCTTCATAAAACCAGTCTTTTTTCCATGATAATCCTTTTTAAACTGTGAAAACTTATGCGCTGTGCTGCTCGGTAATCACTTCTAATTCTGTGCGGAAAGAGACAAATTTTCCTGTAAAACGGACCGCTTGCTTACGTAAACTTGGGGCGTTTTCGTTATAA
Source organism: Flavobacteriales bacterium (assembly GCA_038199845.1). GTDB lineage: Bacteria > Bacteroidota > Bacteroidia > Flavobacteriales > Flavobacteriaceae > Leeuwenhoekiella. Next base: position 3,836 of record JBBPYO010000340.1, on the reverse strand, counting down.
TAGCGCTCAAGAATTTCTTTGTTTTCTGCCGTGTATTGAGTAGAATAGCTGATACCTCCCATTGCTTCATCCACCAGCACGCGTGTCAAAACGGCCTTGATAAATTTCCCTGTTGCCAGTACCGCCGGGATGTGCTCATCGCGCATCCACTCCAGCCATTCGTCATGTATGCTTTCTTCCACATTTGTGGTTACGTTATAGATAATCATAAACTGTTTTTATATAGGTTAATTTAAAATATCGCCGCGTAACACCCGGTAGCGCTTTTGAGCTTCTACATAATAAATACTATCGGAATGGTTAAAAATAATCTGCTCGTAAAACTCTTTTGCTTTTTCAGTTTGCTGCAATTCGTTTTCATATAGCAGTGCCAGACGATAATAGGCGTCATCGGCAAGAATATCCTCCTTATAATAGGTAATAATCTTGAGGTAATTTTCTTCCGCTGCGGCGAAATTTTTTTGTTTTTCATACAATTTGGCCTGCGCCAAAAGTGCTTCATCCTCAATGGATTCTCCTTTATGCTCTTCTAGAATTATACCATAAGTGCTTATCGCATCTTCGGTTTTATTCTGAAAAGCAAGGAGGTCTGCATGGGCAAAAAGCTTAAGGGCGGTCTGTGTAGAATCTTCCAGCGAGTTGTCCGCGATGAGCAGGTAGAGCTCTTGCGCGTCATTTGCGATGAGCTGCGTTGCAGAAGCTTTTAGAACTTTGAGCTGCGTCTGTGCCCACTCAAAATCGCCCTTGTAATAACTGGTTTTGGCAACTTTAAAACGGGCTTCTTGCGCCAGCACGTCATTTTCCAGCTTTTTTTGAATCTGGGTGTAATAAATAAGCGCAGAACCAAATTTTTCTTCCAGTACTAGTAGGTCGGCGAGTTCCATTTTAGCGCGCGCCTCTTGAAAACGGGAAAGCGGAAGCTTTAGCGTTTCCTTTAAAAAAGCCGCTGCTTCCTCTTTTTTATTCATCTCAAAACCCAAAAAATGGGCGTAGTCAACTTGTAAACTCAACGTCTGAGCAGACTTGCCATTTTCGGCCATTAAGTGCTCATAATCGGTCTTTATTGAAGGAAAATCGGGTGATTTTGCCTGATTTACGCGCACTTCAAGCAGTTTTTGTTGCGCCGAAAGCTTAATGTCGGGATTATTGGTTTCGGTTATAATGAATTCTAAAATTTCTTTTGTGATTTCGGGCTCTTCAACGTCCAGCGTAATGGAGGCCAAATTGATCACGCCCTGCATGTCGCCATCGGTACGCTTGAAAATGGCGCGTTCCTGAGCAAAGGCTTTATTGTATTCTTTCTGCTGAATAAACAACCAACTCAATAAACGGTTGTACAGCAGATCAGGTTCTTTTTGAGAACGTTTAATAAGCAAAGTTTTAAAAATCTGGTTGGCCTCGTTTTCAGGATCCTCGGTAATAAACTGTGCAAAATTTCGCTGCGCGGAACCATAAAATTTTTCATCGCGGGTTATAAGATCAATATAGGTATCCAGCATGAGCGGGATATTGCCCTGTTCGCCATAAATATGTGCCAATTGCACTTCAAAAAGCATGTTACCTTCGCCGCTCATCGCGGTTTTATATCCAACAACGGCCTGGTCTAAAAGAGTATGGGCTTCAAAAGCGCGCCCTACAGTATAGGCGTAAGAGGGATTTTCCTGCACCGCAACAATTGCCTGTTTGTAGAGACTATCAGCTTTCTCCTTATTTTGCTGAAGTTGGTAATTGTAGCCCAGTTCTACCTGTAAATGCGGCATTGGTCTGCCGGTTTTAAGTGCATTTATGAGTAATTGAGAAGCTTTGTCATAGGCTTCCAGCTGCTGGTACGCTTCTACGGCGCCTTGTATGTACAAGGGATTATCCGGTTGATTTTTGAGCAAATTTTCATAGGTTGCGGCCGCTTTTTCATACTCACCTTGTTGTAGATAATTGCGCGCGAGTTGGTCGTTTTGGCCATACGCCAGAACGATTATGAACAAATGCAGTAAAATTAAAAAGGGACGTACCAATTCTTGATTTTGTGTAAAGATAACTATCCTTTTGAGAAGCGGCATGGTGCCGAAATCATAATTTTAAGACTCTGGTATAAACTGGGATATAGTTTATGATAGCGGTATTTTTTAATTGAATTGAGAGGGGGAATAATTTCTAGATTTGAACCAACTTATTTTACATAAATCGCTTAAATTGTATCACGAAATGATGTTATGAAGCTTTCAAAAATGTAAAAAAGCGTAGTAAACAGTATTAAATGATTACAACAACCAAATCAAAACAGTAAATCATGAAAAACAATATTGGGATTACAGTAGCTGCAGTGGGGCTTTTATGCACAATATGCGCTCCTACTATTTTTGAGAATAACATTTATATCCAATACGGAGCATCGGGATTAGGGGTTTTATTAAGCATATTCGGTGCTTTCAAAGCGGATAGAGAGGGCAAGTTCAATAGAAATCAAATTAAATAATCTTTCTGTAAAGTCAAAATAGCTTTTATAAATAATTCTTATATAAATTATAAAGCACCTTCAAGTCATAGTGATCCAAAACTCCATTGATGTTTTTCTGAATAAAATGCAGCTCAAAGGCCTGAATGGCGGAAATAGGCTTTGAAATATCATAACCAATGATTTTCAACGCTTCCATATAATTGAAATCTGCCGGGATAATCTGAGGAAACACCAAACGGTCCAAAAATGTAATCTGGAGGTCAGGTCCTTCCAATTTAAAGGTTTCTAGAAATTGTTTCATTTCTGACGGAACCGGTGCGGCGGTAAATTGTAGACTGTCCACAACCTGTTGATCATACCAAAATCCATAACCTTCATCGGCCAGCTTTTTCCACGGAAAATTGGCATTGGGATCCACTTTTCGCGAAGGCGCAATATCAGAATGACCTATAAAGTTCATCGTCGGGATTTTGTATTTGCTCTTGAGATCCTTCAACAGCGCCAGTAGACTTTTGATCTGCGCTTCGGAAAAAACTTCATAACCGTTATTGTCAAGTTCAATACCTATTGAAGAGGAATTAAGGTCAGTATTATTGCCCCACTGGCCCACGCCACCGTGCCAGGCACGATAATAATCATTGAGCATGTGGTAGATCTTGCCGTTATCATCTATCACATAATGTGCGCTCACCTCCGTGCGTGTCAAGGTGAAAGTGCGCAAAGTTTCGGACAATGAGTCCTGCGCGGTATGGTGAATGACGACATATTCTGGCTTACGCAGGTTAAAATTGGTTGTTCCTACCGCGTAATCTCCGTAGGTAAGAGTAGTATCTACCGATTCGTTAGGCGGTAACGGTCGGAGTTGTTCCGCATAGCGCTTAGCCTGTTTTTTATATAGGCGATTGGTTTTGCTATACGGATTTCCACAAGCGGCCAATAAACAGCATAAAACGCCGATTATTAAGGGTTTTACGCCATTTATTGCCGAAAATCTTGGTTTCATAATGAAAATTAAAAGTTAGGTACTGGGTTCATCTTCAAATTTCCAGCGTACAAAAGCCTCCATTGCTTCATAATCTGCCAGTCCCAAACGATTATAACTCATGGCCGTCTCTCGGTTACGTTCCTGAGCACGAACCCAGAATTCACGTTCATCATCCCCGGGAAATACGGGTCGATCTTTTTGAGATTGATGCTGAAAAATAGCTTGTTTTTTCTGCTCCACTTCCTGCGGTGAGAGTGGTACTGCCATTTCGATCTCGTACTCTTCAAATTCCTGCCACGCGCCGCGGTACATCCATAACCAACAATCTTTGGTCCAGGATTCCGTTTTACGCAGTCTGTGCATCGCTTCCTGTATAATCTTAAAACAGGTGATATG
>JBBPYO010000339.1:0-3009 GCA_038199845.1 Flavobacteriales bacterium | reverse complement strand
AAATACGATTACAATTCTGAAGCTTTAAAATCTGACGATTATGAGATCATCCGCCGCTGGCGTTTGGAACCCAAAGATATGGAAGCGTACAAGCGCGGCGAACTTGTAGAACCCATTAAACCCATTGTCTATTATCTTGATCCCGGTACGCCGGAAAAATGGCGGCCCTATTTTAAGCAGGGAATTGAAGACTGGAACGTGGCTTTTGAAAAGGCCGGTTTTAAAAACGCGATCATTGCGAAAGATCCCCCAACAAAAGAGGAAGATTCGGAATTCAGTCCGGAAGATGCGCGGTATTCCGTGGTGCGCTATGTGGCCAGTACGACGAGAAATGCGGTGGGACCTTCGGTGAGCGATCCCAGAACCGGCGAAATTATTGAAAGTGACATTATCTGGTACCACAATCATTTACGCTCCTACCGCAACCGTTTTATGATCGAGGCCGGCGCGCAAAATCCAAACGCACGAACCCTGAATACACCCGAGGTGGAAATTGGCGAAATGATGCGCATGGTAATCGCGCACGAAGTAGGTCACGCGCTGGGACTACCGCATAATATGAAAGCAAGTTCGGCGTATCCCACAGATTCGTTGCGCGATGCCAATTTTACCCAGAAATATGGATTGACGCCAAGTATAATGGATTATGCGCGCGTAAATTATGTCGCCCAGCCAGAAGATCCCGGCGTGCGTTACATCCGGATGATGGGACCTTACGATCTGTACGCGATCAACTGGGGCTATCGGTATTTACCGGAAGCCACTTCGGCAAAAGCCGAAAAGAAGACTTTGGATAAATGGATTCTTGAAAAAGCCGGTGACCCGGTTTATGAATTTGGCAGTGGCCGTGATGGTATCGATCCGCAATCACAGCGCGAGAGTTTGGGAAGGGATCAGGTGAAAGCTAGTGAATATGGTTTGGCAAATCTTAAAAAAGTCGTTCCCAATCTTGTGGAATGGACGGCAAAAAATGGAACCAATTATGACGATCTTGATGAAGTATATAGTGAACTTACCAATTTATGGCGCGGTTATATCTACCACGTGATTACCAATGTGGGCGGCGTTTATGAGACTTTTAAAACCGCAGATCAAGAAGGTACGGTGTACACTCCGGTACCAAAAGCGATGCAGCAAAAAGCGATTAAATTCCTTAATGAAAATGCCTTTACCACACCAAAATGGCTACTTAATGATGCAATTTTAGACCGAATCGAAGCTAACGGCGCCATTACGCGTGTTCAAAATTTACAGACACGTGCAATGAATTATCTCTTAGATGCAGACCGAATTGCTAGAATGAGCGAAAATGCACAGCGCAATGGCACAAGTGCTTATGCGCCACTTGCCATGCTTGAAGACGTTCATAAAAGTGTGTTTAGCGAACTTTATTCAAGTAAAATGGTGGATGCCTATCGGCGAAACCTGCAACGTTCTTTTGTGGATGCGGCTGCGGAAGTAATCAAGAACGCAAAAATGGAGAAAGGTGAAGATCTTTTAAAATCAGATCTAGTGGCGTTAATGCGTGGAGAACTGCGACGCTTGAAAAGTGATCTTAACAGCCGCAAATCGCGGAGCGGAGATGTGTTAACACAATATCATTATGAAGATCTGATTGCAAGAATCAATACTGCATTTGATGTAGATTGATTCCAGATGTATTTTTAAAAATTATAACCCTTGGCCATTTCGGTTTCAAGGGTTTTTTTGTTTATGCAACCTATCTTTTGAACTCTTTCTGCTAATAGTTAAAAATTATTAATTGGGATTTTCATAACGCTCATCGCTGCTAACTTTATAAAATAATTTGAGGATTTATTCTCTTTAAATAAAAAATGATGAGCTATTCAGACGAGATTGCAAAAAAATTAAATACACTTCTAGAAAAAAATTATGATGCAGAAGCTGGTTATAAAAAAGCGGCTGAAGATGTCAAAAACCCTACACTAAAAACTTATTTTCAGTCAAGGGCAAAAGACCGTTACGATTTTGGACATGAACTTAAAGATGAAATAAGAAGTTTTGGCAAAGAACCTGATAAAGGCACAAGTCTAACTGGTGATTTGCATCGCGCATGGATGGATCTCAAGTCGGCGTTTTCTTCAGATAAAGAGGAAGCGATTTTAGAAGAGGCCATTCGTGGTGAGAAAGCAGCAGTAAAAGATTATAACGAGATCATCAATGATAGAGAAGTACCACCTTCAACTTCAAATATTCTTATAAAACAAAGGAACAGTGTTGAGGAAGCTTTAATTAAAGCTAAGGCATTGGAGATGAGTGCGTAAAATTTCAATGTAGATTTTGAGTATTTGATACTAGAATTTTATAATAGATTAAACCAAGTCGAAAGGCTTGGTTTTTTTATTGATCTCAATAAATACGTAAAAGCTTTAGATAAAATTTGGTTTACCATCAGTGAATCATCTGTTTTAGTGTATTTTAAAAAGTCTAGAAAAATTATGCGGATTCTATTTGAGACTTTTTATATGAACCTCATTTTCATAACCTTTATATAGTTTATGAAGTCCTAAAAACCGATCTAAACAGAATAAAAAGCAACGCGATTTATGTGTAATTTGTTAATAATCAGATTCCTGTGAAAGAGCGGTGTTATGCATTCTCTATTGTCATAATCAAGATCACCATTTGAGAAATGGAATATCAATAAAGATATTTTATCTTTGATCAAAACAAATAGAAAGGAAAATATTAGATTTTGCCCACCCCAATAATCCATAATTTAAGGTCATTTTCCTGAGTCTATAATGCATTCCATTTTCACGTTTATGGCTTATTTTGCCAAAAAATAGTAGAAAAAGCAATAAAAATAAGCCAAAACGCATGTATTTAATATTTGATACCGAAACTACCGGACTGCCCAAAAACTGGAACGCGCCGATAACAGATGGCGACAACTGGCCGCGGGCGATCCAGATTGCCTGGCAGCTACATGATGCTATGGGAAATCTGCTGGATCATCAGGATTATTTGATCCGTCCAGATGGTTTT
>JBBPYO010000338.1:0-3635 GCA_038199845.1 Flavobacteriales bacterium | reverse complement strand
GGATTTAACAAACATTTAGATACGCTAAAGGGTTACCTTAAAAATTCTTATCGGAAATTCATAAAAATTATTGAATTATGAAATTAATTTACGCATTCCTTTTGATTTTTAGTTTCACCCAACTTTCAGCCCAGTCCTTTAGCAACAGGATGTTGATTGAAGGAAAGGTAAATGTTCCCGCTAATGATGATAGTGAAGGCATTGTAGTTTATAATAAAACTTCAAACAGCGGTACCATTACCAACCGCAACGGTATATTTTTTCTAAATGTACGGCAGGGCGATAAAATCCTGGTGCAATCTATACAATTTAGCCCATTTGAACTCGTCGTAGATGCCGGAATGATTAAAAATAAAAGGATCATTGTCACTTTACGAGAAACTTTTAATAAACTAGATGAAATTGTAGTAACTCCCACAAATCTGACCGGTAATATTGAAGTAGATGTAAATCGTACGATCGTGAGCGATGCTCCCAGCGTTGATGTGCCACCGGTAGGGCTGCGCCAAAGTGTCATTGACGACGCTAGCCCGGTTGAAAACGCAGCTTTAGATAGGGATGACTGGAAGTACGGTCTGGATTTTGTAAATATTTTTAAAGCACTTTTTGATAAAAGAGACCGTACAAAACATGAATTTCAGGGAACTGCTCAAGATGAACTGGGGCAGATGTACAGCAATACATTTTTCAAAAAGAACCTCGACATCGAAGAAAAAAATATAGGCGGCTTTATGGATTATGTAGCCGCAAACGGACTCGATAAAAATATGTTGACCAAGGGAAACGAACTTAATTTGATACAGTTTTTATTGCAAAAACGGGATGCTTTTAAGGAACAGATAAATCAAAATTAGGACTAGAAATCGCCAATTTTAGCGCAATTTTGCCGTTTTTTAACCGGTTTTGTATTTGTCATTATAGCATATGGAAGAAAAAGTAAGGCAGCGCATCGCCCTGGGAACCTATTTTTTTATTATTGGTTTTTGCTTTTCCACCTGGGCCTCCCGAATTCCTACATTAAAAACTTACTTTAATCTTAACGAGGCAGAACTGGGCAGTCTATTGCTCGCCATGCCTGTCAGTTCTATGTTGGGTCTTCCCATTTCTGGGTGGCTAATATCCCGTTACAACAGCAGGTCGCCATTACTGGTTTCCTTTTTCTTGTTTGCAATAGCGTTGAGCAGTATCGGTTTTGCCAGTAACATTGTCTCCTTGATCTTGGCAATTAGTTTATTTTCCTTTTGCATGCGTATTATTAATATTTCTATAAATACGCAAGCCGTCACTTTACAAAAGTCCTTTAAGCGAAAGATCATTGGTTCCTTTCACGGTTTGTGGAGCAGCGGTGGGTTGGCGGGCGTTGGTGTTTCCACATTAATGATCGGTTTTAATGTACCCATTTATTATCATTTGCTGAGCGTGGCAATTTTTGTAGTGCTTGTCGCTCTGATTACGTACCGTTTTCTGCTTGATAATGACAGGGCAAAAGAGGGCAACAAACTGGTCATCGGTAAACCCGATAAATTTATTGGCGCGTTGGGACTTATGGTCTTTTTTGCTTCCATTTGTGAAGGTGGGATGTTTGACTGGAGCGGAGTTTATTTTAAAGAAGTGGTAGGCGAAGATGTTTTTACATGGGGTTATTTGATTTTTATGGTTTTTATGGCGCTTTCCCGCTTCTTTTCTGATGCGGTTATAGACTATATTGGTATGCGACGCCTGTATATCTACAGTCCTTGTATTACGGCCAGCGGTATTTTGCTGATGGTGTTTTTCCCGTATTTCTGGCCGGCACTTGTGGGATGCTGTCTTGTAGGAATAGGCGTGGCTGCGATCATACCCATGACTTTTAGTCTTGCCGGCGCCTCTAAAAAATACTCGCCGGGAATGGCCATTTCAATAATTGCCACCTATGGCATTACAGGCATGTTGCTGGGGCCGCCGCTGGTAGGTTATCTCGCCCAACTCATAGATCTTCGATGGTCGTTTTTATTGTTTTTATTGGCAAGTTTGATGTTGATCCCCATATCACAAATGTTTTTTAAACGGAATGCAGAACTTGCAATTTCAGATAAATAAGTACTTCGGAATTGATTTAGGCGTGCAACGGCCCCTTTAATACGCAGTCTTTGGGAAAATGGCTACATTAGCCACAAAATGAATAATCTTTGACAAAAATTCTTTACTTTTTAATATCCTGCATAGCGCTGGGCAGTTTTAACCTGCATGCGCAGGAAACCATAATGCTGCGTGGCCGTGTGCTCAATGATTCGATAGATAAAGCGTATCTGCACATTCTCAATCTTACTACTCAACAAGGAACCATAACCAATGAAGGCGGTGTTTTTACTATTCCGGTACATCTTCAGGATACACTCTTTGTTTCCGCAGTGCAGTTAAAACATAAGAGAATCGTGATCACGCCAAAAATATTTTCGCAAAAGCAAATAGAATTCCATCTGGAAGAAGAAGTCAATAACCTGCCAGAAGTAACGGTGAGCGATATTAACTTGAGCGGAATGCTGGGAACCGATGCAAGGAACGCCGGCGTAGAAAAGCCATTTGATCCCGCAGCTGCCGGTCTGCCCGTTTATACCGGCCCTACGTTGACTATTGAGGAGCGCCAACTTCACGAGGCACAGACCAGCGGAAGTGGAATTATTCCTGTGGGGGCGCTGATCAACGCGTTTTCCGGTCGTACAAAAATGCTCGAGAAACGTGTTGCACTTTCTACAATGGAACGCCGGGTGCAAGAAGCGCGCAAAGTTTTTACCGACAGTATCTACACGCGCCAGTTTAATATCCCCTACGAACTGATTGATGATTTTGTGCACTATGTTTTTGAAGGGAAAGAATGGCGCTTAAAATATGCCGAAAACAACAATGGGTTAGAACTCATGCAAATGTTGCAAAAACTCGCCCCAGAATATTTGGAGTTTAAAAAAGAGGAACGATGAGAGATGAAATCTAAAATGCAATCTGTTCACTCTTACGGATTCTATTCTGTCTATGTATAAATCTACTTTTTTGGGTAAAAAATGGGTGTTTTTAGGCGTTTTTCAGGTTATAATTGCTGTTTTTTCAGGGCATGAAAGTTACGGGCAAGAGGTTATTTCGCTTCGCGGAAAAATAATAAATGATAGTCTGGAAGATTCCTACCTGCATATCATGAACCTAGATTTGCTGCGCGGAACCATAACCAATGCAGATGGCGCGTTTAACATTCCGGCGCGCGTAAACGATACATTGTACATTTCGGCAGTGCAGTTTGAAGATCAGAAAATTGTGGTGACGCAGGATATTTTTGCACAAAAAACACTGATTATTACCCTAAAAACGGCAATTAATGAACTAAAAACAGTCAATATTAGGAACGTGAAACTTTCGGGAAGATTAGACCAAGATGTTGATAATGTAAACCGAACTCCCTATTTTGATCAGACCAATGTGGGATTTGCGCTCACGGCAAAAAAAAGAAGCAGCGAATCAAGAGCTTTGCAAGGTGCCGGCGGTTTTGGTCTTGGCGGACTTATAAGCCTTCTGAGCGGCCAGAAAAAAATATTGAAAAAAATATACAAAATTTCCATTATGGAAGGTCGCGTGAAAACAGCACAGACCAGATTTGAAAATAGTTT
>JBBPYO010000337.1:0-8441 GCA_038199845.1 Flavobacteriales bacterium | reverse complement strand
TCCACCGATGCGACCGATGTTTACACGCTTTTTGAACCTGGAAGAAAGGTTTTTGTACGTGTCGACGGACTTTACAGCGGTGAATACGCGCGATTGCCAAGCATTGGTTTACAGGGTGAGGGCGGCAGTGGTGAAGTTGGCAGAATTTCCACAGGTGAATTTGATGAGCGCGTGATGCGCACCAATATCATTGAAGATCTTGTTCCACTTCCCATTAAAATCAATGAAGTGGCGGAAAAATACCTTAATATGTTGGTAAAGTTCAACAACGTTCAGATTCCGGAAAAAGATCTTGGAAACTCCTTTGCCAATCTTATCAACACGTATGGTGTTGACCAAATTATTGAAAATTGCAATGGCGAGCAGTTAATCTTGCGCACAAGTGGTTTTGCCGATTTTAAAAGCTTGGAATTACCAGCCGGAAATGGATCGATAATTACCGTTTTAGGTCGGTTTAATGCCAATTTTCAGGTATATATTCGCGATATTTCTGATGTGGAAATGAATGGGAAACGGTGTGAGTAAAGGTTGGAAAATGGTCATTTTAGGCTAAAAACGGTTAAAAAGCATCGGTTTTTAGGTTGAATTTTTCGATCGGAAAAGGGTATCTTTACGATATGGCACTTTCTAACAACGATATTTTCAAAAAACTACGTGTAGCCCTTAAACTGCGCGATGACGACATTGTAAAAATCTGCGCTCTTGTGGATTTTTCAGTTTCTAAAAGTGAACTGGGAGCAATTTTTAGAAATGAAGATCATCCTAAATATGTAGAATGTGGAGATCAGTTTCTGCGGAACTTTCTCAATGGCCTTGTCATACATTTACGCGGGCCAATGCCGGACAAAAGGGTGAAGAAGGATTTGAAAAATAAAGATTCCAAAGAAGGTTAGGGTTAAACATTTTTAATCATTGAAATCTAAATTTACTGGGATTTAGAGTATTATAACTAAGAACTTATGGAAACTGTTCAAATTGACATTTTAAATCCAAAGGCTAAAAAGCTTCTAAAAAATTTGGCTGACCTCAATTTGATTAAAATTATTAAGAGTCAGAAAAAATCTGATTTTTCGGAGTTTTTAAACAAAATGAGGGCGGATCAAAAAGAGGAAATTTCATTGGATGAAATTACTAAAGAGGTTGAAGCAGTGAGAAAATCACGATATGAGCAATGAGAAAATAATCCTAGACACCAATCTGTGGATTAGTTTTCTAATTTCTAATAATTTCAGTCAATTAGATCAATTGATTGAAAACAAAGAAATTATACTAATTTTTTCGAATGAACTACTCGAAGAATTTATAGAAGTTGTACATCGACCTAAATTCAAAAAATACGTTTCAGAAGAAGACATAGCAAATTTGTTAAATTATTTTGACCAATATGGTAGAATAATAGAGGTCAAATCTAATGTTCAAATTTGCAGAGACCAAAAAGATAATTTTCTACTCAATCTTTCAATAGATTCAAAAGCACACTTTTTAATAACAGGCGACAAAGATCTGCTGGTATTAAAAAGAGTTCAAAAAACGAAAATCATTTCTTTCCGAGATTTTTTAAAACATATTAAATAAAAGGGTTTTAAATGTTCTCCAATTGTCCTAATAAGTATTGTCCTTTCCTGAAAGCTATCTGGTTTTTATTCCCTTACAGTCGTTTTTCGACAATTTTAATCGGTTTTTGGGCGTTTCCCTGCGGGTCGGGCTTTACGTTGCAATCTTTTCGCTCGTTCCTCGCAAAAAGGATTTCCACTTCAATCCCTAACGCAAATTCGTTTTCATTCAAAAGGGTTATTTCTCATCAGTTTTGGGTTTAAATGGTCATTGTATGTCCAATATCTTTAAACATTTATCATATAAACAGTCCATTTCTCATCCAAATCAAGCCATTTTTCGCATATTACTACCGGTTTTTGGTATTGCTCTGGTAGGCTTCCATCTGGAAAGGATAGGTTCCGCATTACCAAAATTAATTTTAGGACTAATAACGGATATTCAAAAGGGTTTTATTACAATCTACCTAGAGTTGCACGTGTTTGTATTAAATATTTTTTCAAAACGAGCTTCCCGATTTTAAGAATCTATTTTATTTTCCGATAATTTCCCCCGATCCCTTCTAACTAATAAACAAGTACATTTCACTGCTAATATGTATCTTTACTATACATTTTAAACTATGATTGAAGAAACAAATATAGAATACGAAAAGACGGTCCTTATTGGCTTGATCACACAATATCAAGATGAGGAAAAGTCTAAGGAATATATGGACGAACTTGAATTTCTCGTTTATACTGCTGGCGGCGAGGTTTATACCCGTTTTACGCAAAAACTGGAGCGACCCGATCCCAAAACATTTTTGGGCAGTGGCAAGATCAACGAGATCAGGGATTACGTGGAGCAACATGAGATTGGCGCTGCGATTTTTGACGATGAACTGAGCCCGGCCCAGCAAAAGAACATTGAAAAAATCCTTAAGTGTAAGATTGTTGACCGCACAAACCTTATCCTAGATATTTTCGCCCAGCGCGCGCAGACCAGTTATTCCCGCACGCAGGTAGAACTTGCGCAGTATGAATACCTGTTGCCGCGCCTTGCCGGGATGTGGACCCACTTAGAACGCCAACGTGGTGGAATAGGGATGCGCGGACCTGGAGAAACCGAGATCGAGACTGACCGCCGTATTGTGCGTGACCGAATCTCCCTGCTCAAGAAAAAAATCGAGAAGATCGACAAACAGCAGGAAGTGCAACGCGGAAATCGTGGCGCTTTGATTCGTGTGGCTTTAGTTGGATATACTAATGTGGGGAAATCAACGTTGATGAACGCCATCAGCAAAAGTGATGTTTTTGTACAGAACAAACTTTTTGCAACCTTGGATACGACCGTACGCAAAGTGGTAATAAAAAACTTGCCATTTTTGCTGAGTGATACCGTAGGTTTCATCCGGAAGCTTCCCACGCAACTGGTCGAATCTTTTAAAAGCACGCTTGATGAAGTGCGCGAAGCCGATTTACTGGTGCATGTTGTGGATATTTCCCACCCAGAATTTGAAGATCATATTGCTTCGGTTAATCATATTCTTGACGAAATAAAGGCTGCCGATAAGCCTACGCTTATGGTTTTCAATAAAATTGACGCTTACAAGCATAAAACCATAGATGACGATGATCTGGCCACAGAACGTACAACAGAACATTACACGTTAAAGGAATGGGAACGTACGTGGATGAACCGTGTGGGCGATGATGCTATTTTTATTTCGGCGCTCAAGAAAAAATCGTTAAAGGATTTCAAGAAAAAAACCTACGAGCGCGTACGGGAGTTGCACGTCACCCGTTTTCCTTACAATAACTTTCTTTATCCCGATTATGATGATCCCGCTGCTGGGGAAGAGGAAGAATAAATTGACATTTTTTACCAAAAAAATGTCCATTTATTGATGGAAAACAGTCATTTGTAAAATAGAAAAATCCGATGTTTTAATTAAAAAACATCGGATTTTTAGTTGTTTGGAATGAAAGCACTAAAACTTGTAATTGAGCCCTAATAAATAATAGGTCTGTAATTTGTTGTCCACATTGTCAAAAGTCGCATTGGGATCTGGAGTTGGCTGCTTGTTGAGCGTATAATCAAGAGCTTCTGCTTTATTGTCACGCAAACCGAATTCAAAACCAACACCTATGTTTTTCCATAGCGTATAACCAAAAGCGTTTATCCAGGTAAAGTTTGAAAAATCTGAGCTTTTATAACTTTGAAAAGCAGATAGATTAGATTTGAACGAAATCGCCCCGATCTGGCGAGTATAATCAACAAGAATTTTTGCCCCTAAGGTAGATTCATAGATATTATCTCCTTGACTAAATACGATATTGTAGTTAATGGGATTGACGGTTACGGTTAAATTGGTCACTGGCGTCCATGTCATACCAACACCTAAGTCTAAATACCCTGGGTCATTAAAGTTGGATAATATGGTCGTTCTATATTCGCCAAGAGCAGAAAGGGCGAATTTTTCGGTTAATTTATAACCATATAATGAGGTGATATTGAAAACATCTGTTGACTCTTGAAAGCTGTCATCATCTGTTGGGTCATCTTTATCATCGTATTTGACCCAAGCTAAATTTACATTTAAAGCGTTGCGCCAAAAATATTTTGGCTCTTGACGATTGGCAAAAGCATTGACTGTAAAGCCAATATTTCCTGCGGAAACATTTGGATTACCTTGAGAATACCAATTGTCGAAACCGGAAAAGCTACCCCCAATGGTTCCGAAAGCACCAAAACGCCAACCCGGTAAAGCATCAATTTGACTTTGAATTGCGTCTACGCGTTTCTGAATGGCAGCAATGGAGTCCTTTTTTTCATTTTTTTCGACTTTGAGCTCCTGTTCCGTTTGTGCAAAAGAAATACTTACAGCAAATAGGAAAAAAGCGCTGAGTAATAAATTTTTCATAAGTGAATTTAAGTTGGATTTTTTTGCAAACTTCCAATATTATTTGATCACATCAAAGAATATTTAAAATTTTCACTTTTTTTTGTACAAAGGCACAGAAGAACAAGCTTCACCGAACATCAGATTTTTGACGACGGGCTGCAGTTTTTGCAAAAGTTGTAAATACGCATTTTCTGGAACCGGTTTATTAGTACAGCCCTTTATTATTACGTACTGATCACGATATTTTTCCACATCCAGTTGATCAATAATACGTGAGAACAGAAGCGTTTCAAGTTCTGTTTTGTTTCCTGTAACCACATGTTTGGCGTAAGGAGTAAGATACGTGGTCACCAGCATAAAGGCCCAGGCTGGCAAAATGGCATCTGTACTGCAGTAAAGTGCGATATAGCAACCGTCGTATTGCTCCCAGTCATGCTCTATTAATTGCTGGCGAAAATCCTTTTCCCGAAGAATAAACCCCTCATAAAGCCATTGCGAAATATCGATATATTTCCGCTCGCCGGCAGGATATAAATCTTCAAGATTAAAGGTGACTAATTTGCTATTTGCAATCCTGTTTACAATTTCTTCCATGCTTGGATAGTTTATAAAAGTCCCAATTCCAACTTAGCTTCCTCGCTCATTAAATCTTGCGTCCATGGTGGGTCAAAAGTGATTTCTACCTCACAGTCTTTTACTTGCTCTATAGTTTTGACCTTTTCTTCCACTTCCAACGGAAGCGTTTCCGCCACGGGACAGTTGGGCGTGGTAAGTGTCATAAGGATTTTAGTTTCATAATCTTCATTGACAAAAACGTCGTAAATAAGACCCAGTTCGTAAATATCAACGGGTATTTCTGGGTCAAAAATTGTCTTTAGGACACGTACTATCTTTTCGCCCAGCTCTTGTGTATCCATTTCTTTTACTTCACTCATAATTTTAGTTTTTTTATAACTGACAGATTTGTTTCATCAGAACTTTCAATTGTCTGAAAGATAAAGTTCTCAATAAAACCCATTAGTTGTTAGCCATATCAATCTTGACTGTTCTTAATATGGTTGTGAAATTCTATTTCAATTATTATTTTTGTTTCTGGGCAATTTTGTTTTTTTAATCAGTTTATTGACCTCATCAAGCTTCTTAGGGTTAATTACCACATCTTTATATATCTCAAGGGAATTGTCAATTGTGAGTACGTCACTTTTTTGCTTGTTTAAATCTGCTATGTTTTTCATAATCTAATTAAATTTGCGTTGTAATCAAGACCTATCTTAAATTTTAAAGCTTTCTTCCCTTTTTAAAGCATACAAATTTTCATAAAGGTTAAATTCCCCATTAATATTAAAGTATTGAATGCTCTTTATCTAATTCGCTCACTCCAACTGCGTTTGATAAGCGATTGCATACAGTTTAATCTGCTTGATCATGCTCACTAATCCATTTGCCCGCGTAGGCGATAAATGCTCCTTCAAACCTATTTTATCTATAAAAGCCGTGTCAGCATCGAGAATTTCCATCGGTGGTTGCCCTGAAAATGTACGTATCAAAATAGCAATGATACCTTTTGTAATGATCGCATCACTATCTGCTGTAAACTCTACTTTCCCCTCTTCCATATCTGCATGTACCCAGACTTTGCTCTGACAGCCTTTTATAATATATTCATCGGTTTTATATTTATCATCAATAAGGGGCAGTGTTTTGCCCAGCTCAATCATATATTCGTAACGTTCCATCCAGTCGTCAAACATGGCAAACTCTTCTACGATTTCGTTCTGTATTTCTTGTATACTGCTCATTGTTCTGTGTTGGGGCTTGCCATAAGTATGGTCTCATCGCCTTTCATTAACATCAATTTATCTTCTTTCAAACTAAAGTGATCTACTTGACTCAACGCTTGAAAAAAATCCCGTTCCAGTTCTGGTTCGTGACACATCATTTTTGTCGTTGCTGCCTGCGAAAACTTTATTTTATTATTACTAGTAGTAAATGAACCCGAAAATCGATTACAAACACCTTTCCCGCTTACTTGACCTTCCACGGAATTAAAGTTCATACTCATATTTTTATCACTGACCGATTTTTCTTTAAAAGTGGTTATAATAAAATTGCCGGCTATTTCTGGTTCGGTATTTGGCATTTTTTCTTTTTTAAGAATCTTTTTCAAAGAATACTCCAGATTATTAACATCATTTAAAGCTTTTGCCTTTTCCACTTCTAGCGTATAACTATAACCTGGCTCGTAGTCAAAACCAGCAATATTTCCTGAAAAATTCACCCAGTCGCTTGTACTGTCTTTTTTTATCTGAAAACAGTCCTGTCCCGTTGCATTTGTACAAGGTACTTGAATAGGACCCACGATTAGAGTTTCCGTAGAACTTGCGCAGGCGTTTAAAAACAACAGCAAACCAGTAAGATAAAGTAATTTTTTCATGCTCTAGAATTATGGAATGCAAGTTAACCAAAATGAAAATTCCATCGTAAAGCTTAAACTTCTTTTAACGTAGCATTCTTACAGCCTTTTCAAGCGCTTTCAGCATGATATCTATTTCCTCTTTAGTATTATAAAAGGAAAAAGAAGCACGTACCGTACCGGGAATTTTATAATAATCCATAATGGGCTGTGCGCAATGGTGGCCGGTTCTCACGGCGATCCCCAATTTATCGAGGATTGTCCCAATATCATATGGATGAATTTTCCCTACATTAAAGGAAATCACGGCCGTTTTTTCTTTAGCTTCACCAAAAATCCGCAGTCCGTCGATTGTTTTCAGTTGTTCCGTTCCATATTCCAACAATTCTTGCTCATAAGCCGCAATGGCTTCAAAACCAATCGCGTTCATATAATCTAGCGCTGCGCCAAAAGCAATTCCACCGCAAATATCTGGAGTTCCGGCTTCAAATTTATGTGGTAGACCAGCGTAGGTTGTTTTTTCGAAAGTCACTGTTGCAATCATCTCACCGCCACCTTGATACGGCGGAAGTTTAGTTAGCCATTCTTCTTTCCCATAAAGCATTCCCACGCCTGTAGGACCGCACATTTTATGGGCAGAAGTGACGTAAAAATCGGCGTCCAGTACCTGTACATCTGCTTTAATGTGAGGTGCGGCCTGAGCGCCGTCTATAAGCACTGCTCCACCCACGGCATGCGTTTTGTCAATAATCTCCTTGATTGGGTTTACTGTTCCCAGCGCATTACTGACGTGATTCACAAAAACCAGTTTCACATTTTCGGTAAGCAGCTCATCAAAAACCTTCATGTCAAGCTCCCCGGCAGCATTCATAGGAATGACCTTTAAAACCGCGCCGGTTTTTTCACAAAGCATTTGCCAGGGCACAATATTGCTATGATGTTCCATTGCTGAAACAAGAATTACATCTTTCTTTTTAATGAGATCTGCAAAACCCGCGGCCACCAAATTGATGCCGTGCGTCGTCCCAGAAGTGAAAATAATCTCATAGGCATTTTTTGCATTAAAATGCTTCTGAATCTTGATCCTTGACTGCTCGTAAGCATCGGTGGCTTCTTGTGATAAAGCGTGAACTCCTCTGTGAATATTTGCGTTATAGCGTGTATAATAATCTACGATGACATCAATGACTTGCTGCGGCGTTTGTGAAGTCGCGGCATTATCAAAATACACCAATGGATTGCCATTGACCTTTCGCTTCAAAATAGGAAAATCCTTTCTGATTTTTTCCACCGGAAAAATACGAGGTTCTTTTACAATATTCATGGCCTTGGATTTACTATAATTATCGTTCGATTTACACTTAAAATCGGCTTAAAATGACATAAAATCGGTCTATTTTATGAACTATTAGACATCAAAACCGATGTGGACGCCTATTTTATTAGCAATCAGCTTAGTAATTCGGGTTTTTATCTGTGGTATTTTTACACTTTCCAATACCGTATTTGCGAAAGCATACATAAGAAGTGCGCGCGCTTCTTTTTTACCAATTCCTCGTGCACGCATGTAGAAAAGTGCGTCTTCAT
>JBBPYO010000336.1:0-2685 GCA_038199845.1 Flavobacteriales bacterium | reverse complement strand
GTATTATTAATTTCCCCCCAACCCCTGAAGGGAGAGCTGAAAATAGAATAGAGAGAAGATAGGCTGTAGATTGTAAACTGTAAAATGTATCGAGAAGCGCTTATATCAGGAAAACTAAACCTACAAGGAGACCTCCTATCGTCGGCAACACCTTTCAGGTTGAATAATATCTGAAATAAGAGAAGCGAGTAAAGAAAAAATGTATAGTATATAATGTAAAATGAAGTAAGTAGTCAATACTCAATACCCTGTATAAAGTACATTATACAATCTACAGAATACAATATTTGTAAGCATTATACGTACAACTGAACACTGAAAACTGAATACTGAACCATGGGAGAACAACAACGAAAGAAAAAACACGAACTGCATCGTAGCTCGTTTATTTTTGGCAAAAAGAACTACAAATTTATGCTCATTGGGCTTGGTGTTATTGCGCTGGGCTTTATCCTAATGTCTGGTGGCGGTAGTGACGATCCCAATGTTTTTAATCCCGAAATTTACAGTTGGAGACGCATCCGCCTTGCTCCCGCGCTGGTTTTGATTGGCTTTGGTATTGAGGTTTATGCTATTCTGCTCAATCCCAATTCCCAAGAAATTAAAGGACCAAACGACACACTTTCAGACTCCAAAAAACATTCAAAATAAATGGATTACTTACAAGCGATCGTACTGGCGATCATTGAGGGCATTACCGAATTTCTCCCCGTTTCTTCCACTGGTCACATGATCATCGCATCGTCCTTTTTTGGGATTGCACAGGAAGATTTCACCAAGCTATTTACCATTGTTATTCAGTTGGGCACGATACTTTCGGTCGTGGTACTTTATTTTAAGCGCTTTTTCCAATCCCTTGATTTTTATTATAAGTTGTTTGTCGCTTTTCTCCCGGCGGTGGTTTTGGGACTTTTGTTCAGCGATTTAATTGACGAACTTCTTGAAAGTCCGATAACCGTTGCGGTTTCCCTAATTATTGGTGGTTTTGTCCTTTTAAAGGTTGACGATTGGTTTGGAGATGGCGAAAGCACCGAAATCTCTTATGGAACCGCTTTGAAAATCGGTTTTTTCCAATGTTTGGCTATGATTCCCGGTGTTTCGCGCAGCGGTGCCAGTATTGTGGGCGGTATGAGTCAGAAATTATCACGTACTGTAGCAGCAGAATTTTCGTTTTTCCTCGCAGTTCCCACTATGTTGGGCGCGACGGTAAAAAAGTCGTGGGATTATTATCAGGACGGTTTTGTACTTACTGGTGAGCAAATCAATTTACTGATCATTGGTAATATCGTAGGTTTTCTGGTGGCGCTTATCGCGATCAAATCATTCATAGATTACCTGAGTAAGCACGGTTTTAAAATCTTTGGTTATTACCGTATCATCGCCGGTGCCGCGATTTTAATCATCCACTTTTTTATTATGGAACTTACGGTGGTTTAACTTTTTTCTAGAAAATAAAGGATAGAATAGAAGAAAAATGTCTTTTCTTACATTATATATTGACGAGTAGATTGCTCTAGCATTTTTTTATAGATTTAAGAATATTTAAAATAATAAGAAAAACTTATCTCTTATAAAAAACTTTGCCTCTTCGCTCAATATGTTCTTTTAAAGCAACATTTTCTATGGAATCAAACCGGATAAGATCGGCTTCCTGTGGGAGTAAAAGATCGTCGATCTGAGTTTCTACACGCAATAATTCATCATAGGAAATGGTATTCAAAATTGCCAAGTCAATATCAGAATGGTTTTTATAGTTGCCTTTGGCTCGCGAACCATAAAGGATAACGAGTTCTATATTTTCGCTTTTGGCAAAAACATTACGTAATTTCTCAATAGCCTTAGTGGAAAGACCAAATTCTAATATATTCTCTTTCGTTTTTTTAAGATCCTTCATTTTTTAAGCTGTTCATTTTTTGTAGAAATTCTTTAAAACAGGAATTATACACACTGATTATTTTTTTTGATATTTCTGTAGCAACGGCTTCATTATAGGTATGGCTCGATTTGTTTCGACTTATGATCATATCCATCCAAACATCGGCATTTTCTATAAGTCCGTTTTTAAAACTTTTACGAATGGCATCCCGACTACCCGTTATATCCACTATGCCTTGATAATTTAAATAATCGCGCATGAGATTGCATGCCAGTTCATAAGTAAACTCAAAGGCTTGTATCAAACCCTGCTGTTCCATGTCGCTCAATGTTCTTTCTTCCGCAAGTGCAACACCTGCTGCCAATCGTGGTTGAGCACGAGAATAATTTTCTAATCGCTGAATCCATCTTATATCCTGCATATTCAGTTTTTTCCGTGTAAAGATACTGATTTTTAAAAATGGGTTTTTGAGACTTCTTCCTATCACATTTATTTTTACTTTCCACCATAGAAAAATACTGTTACACCCGCTCAAGTTCTTCCAGAAGTGCCGGGCGGTTTGCATATTCCTCTCGCAAAAATGCAGCTAGATTGTCAACCCGCTCTAAATCGCCCAGTTTTTTGATCCACCGGATTTTACGTACCGCTTGCTTATAGTATTTCCTACCGATATTTTCACTTAAATACCGCCTGATGTGATTTTCATAAAGCTGCGCCAGTTCTTCCGAATACTCTTTGGCTAGATAGGATTCATTTTCTTTAATATTTTCTATGGAATGGGGGTGTTTTACAAGATCATACAACTTGTC
>JBBPYO010000335.1:0-4884 GCA_038199845.1 Flavobacteriales bacterium | reverse complement strand
CGGTCCATTAAAAAGACAACACGGCTCATGTAACCGGTTTCTTCCAGAATGGAGATAAAAAAGAATAAAAAGGCAATCTGCGGAATGAAAATAACAATTCCGCCCAGTCCTGGAATAATGCCCTCAGAGAGCAGGTTTGTAAATGCGCCGGGTGGCATAGTGTTTTTTATCCATTCTCCCATGGCGGCAAAACTTGCATCGATAAGATCCATCGGGTAAGCCGACCAATCATAAATCGCCTGAAAAATGAGTAACAGAATGGCAAGAAAAATTACATAACCCCATATTTTATGCGTGAGAACACGATCTAAACGGCTGCGGAGATCTTTTGCTGCCAAGTGATCTATGGACAGGGATTCCTTGAGCACGCCGTTGATAAACTGATAGCGTACAATGGTTTCCTTTTGCTGCAAACGTTTCAGGTTACTCTTACTTTCAGTCTGAAAAGAGGCAATATTGTTGATTTCTTGTCGATTTAACTTACCGAAATTTACATCCTGGGTAATAACCAACCAGAGTTTATATAAATCTTGTTTAGGGAACGCTTTATGTAGCCGGTCAAAATAATCTGGAGCGATCACCGAAGCGTTTACGCAGGGTTCTATAGAAAGGGAACGGTAGTCTGTAATAAGTTCCTTAACCTGTTCAAAACCGGTATTTTTCCGTGAACTCACCAGCGCGATCTTTGTATTTAACCGTTCTTCAAGGGCTTCCACATCTAAGGTGATCGCTTTACGCTCCATACGATCTGCCATATTAATGACGAGAATGGTAGGAATTTTAAGGTCTTTGATCTGCGTAAAAAGAAGCAAGTTGCGCTTCAGGTTTTCAATATCACTGATTACCACCGCAACATCGGGATAATCTTTGTCATTCTTGTTGAGCAGCAATTCTATGACCAGATTTTCATCTAGCGAACTGGCATTAAGGCTATACGTGCCGGGCAAGTCAAGAATATGCGCTTTTACCCCACGGGGAAGTTTGCATACCCCTTCCTTTTTTTCTACCGTGATACCGGGATAATTGCCCACTTTCTGATTGAGTCCTGTCAGCCGGTTAAAAACAGAAGTTTTACCGGTATTGGGATTCCCTATAAGTGCGACGTTGAGCTGTTTACTCATCTTTTAATTTTTCTACCTTGATGTGCGATGCGGTCTCGCGGCGTATGGCAAGATGGCTCCCGTTAATATTGAGATACATAGGATCTTTAAATGGTGCGATCTGTACCAATTCTACCAGGTTGCCGGGCAGGCAGCCCATTTCCAGTAGTTTGAGCGGAACATCTTCCACTTCAAATCCTTTGATTATGGCCTTTTCACCACGTTTTAATTCTGACAGCGAGATTATCAATGTTTATTTAGATTGAATTTAAACAACGCAAAAGTAAGGGAAATGATGGTATTCAGAAAGGAAAAAGGAAAATAAAGTCCCCCTAGCCCCCCGAGGGGGAATTTTCACTCTGGAATCCCCCTAACCCCCCAGGGGGGATTTTTACTCCGTTGCAAACTGTGACTGTTTACTGCCACTGCCCACTGCCTATTGAGACTGCTCACTGCTACTGGAACTTTCGATTTCTTCTAGAATTTTGATGTCTTCAAGTAATTTATCGATCGCTTCGGGATCTGTGCCGTCGTAGAAGCCTCGAATACGTTTTTTACTATCTATGAGCATAAAGTTTTCGGTATGTATCATGTCATACTTACTGCCGTCGCCAGTTGTCTTTACGGCGAGATAGCTTTTACGGGCGAGGTCATAGATTTCTTTTTTTGAGCCGGTGACCAGGTTCCATTTGGAATCATTTACGCCTTTTTCTACAGCGTACCGCTTGAGTTGGGCGACGGTATCAATCTCTGGAATTACGGTGTGCGAGAGCAATTTCACCTTGTCATCGTTCCTGATCTTTTTTTGAATCTGGATCATGTGATCGGTCATGATGGGGCAAATGGTCTGGCAAGTAGTAAAGAAAAAATCGGCCACGTAGATTTTGTCCTTATAATCATCTTGCGTGATGGTGTCGCCGTTTTGGTTTACCAATTTAAAATCTGCAATGCGATGGAATTTTTTTTCAAACTGCTTACTGCTATCCACAAGCGAGGCATCTACCATAGTAGGTTGAAAAACGGGCAGCGCAGGCGGCGGCTTAAGCAAGTTGTAAATAATATAAAGGATAATTGCCGAAAAAACAGCCATAAAAACGGCAAACTTTTTATACTTGGCAAAAAATTGAAGCATAATAATCAGTATTTAAATCTTGTTGATTTAGAAAATAAGAAATTGAAGAAATCATTTGAGAAAGAGCTTTTTCAAATAAAAAATGCGTTTCTCGATGTAAATTTCTTCAGAATTCCAATTGAATTGACACATTTTTTAGATTCGAACTGAGGTCTTCAGCCAATTTCCAGTCGATTTTTTTACAGAAAAAATGCGTTTCAACAGTGCAAAATTACGATGTAACGCGCAAGGGAGTGAACGACAAATGCTAAAAGATTTTCAAATAATAGGCAAGTATCGTTTTTCTTTTATCTACAGTGGGAAAAGCGTACTTTTGTGCGCTTTTAGCATAACTGGCGTACTATCTCATTTAGTTGAAATGGGCATCATAATTGCTAGGGTTTGTAATACGTAAAATGTACATAATTGACAATGTGATTTTGTGCTGTAATAAGGCAAAAAAACAATTTCATTAGCTAGAGCGAGGATTCTAATAAAGTTAGGGTGCAAAAGAACAAGTCTGCATGTATTCGTTATTTGATTATAAGTTTTTAAAGAGTAGAAATAGAACACTAATCCTTCCGCAAAGCGGAAAAAAGGACTGCTTACAGGCAGTTTTTGGCCTTAATTATAGGTATAGTACCTCCAAGACAAGCGCCCTAAATTTTATTTAATGGATCCATTTTTTGTAAAAGCCATACAATTTATTCTCAGCCTTTCTTTATTGATCATTCTGCACGAGCTTGGGCATTTTATCCCAGCACGTCTCTTTAAGATCAAAGTTGAAAAGTTTTTTCTCTTTTTTGACGTAAAATTCGCCCTTTTCCAAAAGAAAATCGGTGATACGGTTTATGGGATCGGCTGGTTGCCACTGGGCGGTTATGTGAAAATCGCCGGGATGATAGATGAAAGCATGGACACCGACGCCTTGGCTGAAGAACCAAAGCCCTGGGAATTCCGCAGTAAGCCGGCTTGGCAGCGCCTTATTGTTATGTTAGGCGGAGTTACGGTCAACGTGGTTGTCGCGTTCATCATTTATAGTTGTATCATCGGTTTTTATGGAGAGCCCTTTACGAGCAAAGAGGATTTAAAAAATGGTTTTGCCGCCTCTCCAATTATGGAACAATACGGCTTTCAACAGGGAGATAAAATATTAGACGTTAATGGTGAGTCTTTTAAGGACCAACTGATGATACGTCAGTATTTGATGCTCCGTGATGTAAAAACCGTACAAGTGCAGCATGAAAATGGCGAGATGGAAACCTTACAGTTGCCTGACGATATTGGCATGCAGCTTTTCAAAAGTGGAGAGATGCCAGGGTTGACCTTTGATCGAATTCCCGTAAAAATGGACTCGCTTGATGCTGATGGAGCGGCTATGAAGGCCGGAATCAAAACTACCGATAATATAAAATCAGTAAACGGACGCACTTTTGAGTATAGATCTGATTTGTCTTACGCACTCCAGGAAAAACGGGATAGTGTGGCTACGGTAACCTTTGAACGTAATGGTAAGCTGTTGAATAAAACCTTGCGTATTGGAGACGACCAAAAGCTAGGCATTTACTTCAGTCCATTAAATAAAGATTTTGAGATAGAGCGGCAGATAGAGCGGTATTCTGTAGGAAAGAGTATAGAGAAAGGGGTGTCTTACGGTTATTGGAAATTACGTGATTATGTAGCCCAGTTTAAATTTATTTTCACCGCCAAAGGTGCCACGCAAGTGGGCGGTTTTGGTGCCATTGCAGGTCTTTTTCCAGACACCTGGGATTGGTTGAGCTTTTGGGAAACCACTGCTTTCATCTCCATTGCATTGGCATTTATGAATATTTTACCAATTCCTGCATTAGACGGTGGTCACGTTACGTTTTTATTATATGAAATGATTACGGGCAGAACCCCAAGCGATAAATTTCTTGAATATGCGCAGATCATTGGTTTCTTTTTAATTATTGGTCTGGTACTTTTTGCAAATGGAAACGACGTTTACCGCTGGATAACAGGGAGTTGACGCTTAAATTAAACGCTATTTTTAAATAATAGAAAAAAGCGAAAAAAGTATTCTGTATTTTGTTTTTTTCTTTTTATAAATTAGGTATATTTGCAACCGCTTAGCACAAAAAGCAACGTTCATACTTTAGAAAACACCCTATTTTGATCAAAAACGGCCTTTAGATGGCTAATAATAGATCAAAATTAAAATTATATATTCCTCCTTAGCTCAGTTGGTTAGAGCATTTGACTGTTAATCAAAGGGTCCTTGGTTCGAGCCCAAGAGGGGGAGCAAAGTAAGCCTGTAAACATCTAGTTTACAGGCTTTTTTGTTTTCAGGTATCTATATTTGTAATTGTTTTAAAGCTATTTAAGCGTTGAATTGATTTTTAAGTATAGTCTGCTTTCTATCTTATTATTTGATGATTTAAGGTATGCCGTAGTTTACTCTGTAGTGCATAATCTAACAATCTCCTATTTATACTTTTATTTCCTCATTACTTTAAATCTAGTTTTCAGTTTTTTATAATAGATATTTTTTAAGTCTTTGGCTATCAAATTATTATATTATGTATTGATTATTATCGATATGATTTTTATAATAATTCGTCCTGAATGGGTGCAATCCTCCATTATTAAATTAAATTGCACTAGTAATTTAAAACTAAGCTAATAATTGAT
>JBBPYO010000334.1:0-2355 GCA_038199845.1 Flavobacteriales bacterium | reverse complement strand
TTGGCATCGGCCCCTCCGGCGTTTCCAAAAGCGTTTTGCCACTTTCAATAGTGAATTCTGGCGTGTGATAGGGATGTTTACGAGTGGGTGCCTGAGCCGCTTCTGCAATTCTTTTTACCTCGGGATCTTCTTCGTTATAAACTAATATTCCGCCGTGAGCGATAGATTCAGCAAAAATCTCGAACTGCTCCACATAATTGGCGTAGGTGGGAAAAACGTTAATATGGTCCCAGGCGATTCCACTTAGCAGCGCAATATTCGGTTTGTAAAGATGAAATTTTGGTCTACGGTCTATTGGCGACGACAAATACTCATCTCCTTCAAGCAGAATAAAATCATTTTCTTGGGTCAGGTGCACCATATTATCAAAACCCTGTAGCTGTGCGCCTATTAGAAAATCAACTTCCCGGTCGTGGTAATGCAATACGTGCAATATCATCGAGGTAATCGTGGTCTTACCATGCGAACCGCCTATGACTACACGTGTTTTATCTTTTGCATGCTCATAAATAAACTCGGGATATGAATAAATTTTTACCCCAATATTTTGCGCATGCAGCAACTCCGGATTGTCTGCCTTAGCGTGCATTCCCAAAATAACCGCATCTATATTTTTGTCTATTTTTTCTGGAAACCAGCCCATTTCTTCGGGTAAGAGTCCGTTTTTAGCAAGTCTTGATTTAGACGGTTCGTAAATGGCATCGTCGCTACCGCTTATTATTTCGCCTTTATTGTGAAGTGCAATGGCCAAATTGTGCATGGCGCTTCCACCTATCGCTATAAAATGTATGCGCATAAATGTTTTATTGTTGAATTGTTCGATTGTTGAAACGTTCAATTGTTGTATTGTTCAACTTTTAAAGTGTTTAAATGTTTAATCGTTCGATGGTTGAATAGTTGAACAAATTAATATTTTTCACTTCTCCTTTTCTCTGTTCTTTTTTAACTCAAAACTCTGAACTCTGAACTCTTAATTCTCAACTTCAAATTCTAAAGCCTCCGTATATCTGCACGAATAGCAAGCGCTTCTTCAAAATCGGGACTAGTGGCAATTGCTTTGTCTATACATTCCAATGCCTGTTTTTTATCTCCCAGATTTCTGTAAATCTGCGCCAGGCGGTAATAGGCCCAGTGCATGGGCACGCCATCTTTATAACTGTGATTTTCGATATAACTTTTTAAACAGGCAATACCCAATTGAGGCTCCATGTCATACTCGGCAGCAATCTTACCTATTTGATAATTGACCTGGTTGCGCTTGTTTTTTGCTAGAGATTCTTCGGCGGTTTGGATTGCTGCTTTCGGCTGATTATTTTTCTCGTAAAGATTGGTCAGCTTCTCATACGTATGCGGAGATCCGCCCACCTCAATGGCTTGTTTATAATAACTTTCAGCTTCCTTGTCATTATTGTTAAATTCTTCAATATACCCCTTGGAAAGATAACCATCCACCGCCGAAATTTGCTGAAGTTCCTCTGCGTATTTTTGCGCTTTGGAAGTGCTTCCACCTATTATTCCGGGCAATTGCAGATAAAGTTCAACTAGCGCCCAGCGCGTTTCTATATGTTTGGGATCAAGTTCTGCAGCAGTGGTGAATTGCTCTTTTATATCACCTATGTAAGAAAGCGCGCGAATCCGACTTACCGCCAATGCTTTCATGCCCAATGCTCCACCATATTTAAAATGATAATCGGCATTTTTTGGATCTTCTGCGCTCAGCTTTTTATAAAAATCGATTGCGGTATCCCAGTCTTTATTATAAGAAGCAATATCGCCTAGATATTCGCGGGTTTTCTCATCTTTTGGGTTGACGCTTAAGTACTCTTGAAAAAGTGGTTGGGCTTGATCAAATTCCTTTTGGTTAAAATAGGCTTCTGCTTTACTAAAAGTAATCGTCTGAGCAGCAGCACAGAGCGGAAGTAAAAACAGAATGATTAATTTTTGCATAATTGATTGGTAGGATTGTGCTAAAGCTAAACAAAAAATAAGCCGGTATTTCATTAAATAGTGATGACCTATAATATCACATTATTTTTTCGGCGGAAACTTCTTAAAAATCTTTTCCATTAGCTTTTTAAAGTAGGCCTGGCGTTGCTGCGGGTTTGTATTCATTTTAATATTGCTATCGCTCACCGCTTGCCAGATCAATGCATCTTTTTGTGCGTCCACCAGGTTTATGGTTATGGTCTGGTGAAGTTCGCGGCCGCCAATGGGAATCCCGCCACCAACGCCTACACCTACATTTCCGCCGCCACCGCCTAAACCTATTCCAAGTGTATTGCGGGAAGCCTGTTCATACTGATCGCTGCTAACATCAATGAGTAATCCCGGGTTTTCGCTTAGCGTATATCCGCG
>JBBPYO010000333.1:0-2094 GCA_038199845.1 Flavobacteriales bacterium | reverse complement strand
CAAGTCCCACCACAAAAATTGATTTTAAAAAAATAACTAAAACACCAATCACTGGTATCACCAATGGTTTTGAGATGGAAGGAGATCTAAAAATCGTTCAGGATATAGAATTTAGCCTTTCACACATTGGTTCGTTGCTTGAAGAAAGAAACCCGTTGATACTATGGAAAGTTCTGGGAAATCTTAAAAGGGAAAATAAAGACCTCGGAAAAGCATTTAAAATCAAACTTGCTGGTCGTGTAAGTGAAACGGTAATTCAAAGCATAAAAAGATATGGATTGGAAGAAAATCTGGAACTTTTGGGGTATGTAACGCATAAAGAAGCGCTCCAGCTACAGCGGAAGTCCCAGGTTTTATTACTTATCGAAATAAATTCCGAAGAAACAAAGGCAATTATTCCCGGAAAGGTTTTTGAATATCTAGCCGCTCGAAGACCTATTTTGGCCATAGGTCCAGAAAATGCCGATTTTTTTGAAATTGTAACAAGTACAGATTCGGGAAACTGTTTTACCTATCAGGAAGAAGAGACGCTGAAGAAACAAGTGCTACATTGGTATAAAATATACTCCACAGAAGGTTTACCAGATAATACCGGCGATATTTCCTCCTACACACGCAAGAATCTAACGCAAAAACTCGCTCAATTAATTGATCAAGTGCTTGACGTATCACAATAATTGATGCAAGTTTGTGTCTGGAGAAATTCTCCCATCCTCTTAACTATTGAACCTTGGGCGTAGTTGCTGTACAATCTTTTAAAAATCTTATCACCACCTATGTCGGTTTTGGGATCGGTGCGATCAACACCCTCGTTCTTTACGTCAATTTTTTTAGCCAGGAATATTATGGTCTGGTAGGTTTTTTATTAAGTACTGCCACTATTTTAATGCCCATAATGGCTTTTGGCACTCAGAATACATTGGTAAAATTTTACTCTAAATATGAGCGGGAAGAGCAGGATTCTTTTCTATTTTTAATGCTTTTATTGCCATTTATTCCTGTAATTCCGGGTATTTTGTTCAGCATTCTGGGCTATTCTTTTATAGTAGAATTCCTCACTTCAGAAAATCCTATTGTCCAGCCCTACATTCCGCTCATACTCATCATCGCCTTAGCAATGGCATATTTTGAGATTTTTTATTCCTGGGCGAAAGTACAGTTGCAAAGCGTTTTTGGAAATGTTATGAACGAGGTTTTCCATCGTTTGGGCGTGATGTTTTTGTTGATATTAGTTGCTTTCGAATTTATAAGTACCCATACGTTTATGTACGGTCTTTGTGGTGTGTATATTGTTCGAATGCTGCTTATGATGGCGTATGCTTTTAAACTACGTAAACCTGTTTTCAGAAGACCGCAAGTTGAAGGATTAAGCTCCATTGTAAAGTACAGTGCGCTCATTATTATTGCCGGTTCCATCGCAGTGATGATCCTTGAAATTGATATGTTCATGATAGGAAAAATGGTAGCTATAGAAAATGTGGCGTATTATTCGGTGGCGATTTATATTGCTGCGGTCATTGCCGTTCCGGCACGGGCGATGCATCAGATCACGTATCCACTCACGGCAGCGTTGCTTAATAAAAGAAATTTCAACGACCTGGGGAGTTTATATCAGAAAAGTTCGTTGACACTTTTCATAATTTCCGGATTTATATTTTTATTGATCGTTTGCAACATCAATCAACTGTACCTACTTATTGATCCTGCTTATGCCAACGGTTTGGCGGTGGTTTTGCTTATTTCTTCGGCCAAGTTGCTCGATAATTTAATGGGAAACAACAATGCGATTATTTATAACAGCGATTATTACCGCTTGGTTTTATTGTTGGGCGTAATTCTCGTGGTGATTGCAGTGCTACTGAACTTATATTTCATTCCCAGACTAGGTATCAACGGTGCGGCGATTGCGACGTTTATCGCTTCGGTGGGATATGCGGCAGCCAAAATATTCCTGGTTTATAAAAAATTTGGTTTACAGCCTTTTACTAAAAAATCGATGTGGGTGGGATTGATGCTACTGGTTTTTATAGTGATTTTTTACTTCTGGGATTTTAATTTCTATCCCGTGATCAGTATCGGTTTGAAATCGGCACT
>JBBPYO010000332.1:0-2552 GCA_038199845.1 Flavobacteriales bacterium | reverse complement strand
TGCTCAACTGGAACCTTGACCAAGATCTGGCGCCCGTGCAAAAGCAACTTTTTGTCGACCTTAATGCGGAAGAAGAACGGCTCTATGAATTTTTAAACAAAAACGGGAAAGAAGAGCTTGATTTAATTGCTCTTCGTTGTGATTTTCCCACTTATAAAACGGCGGGCCTTTTACTCAATATGGAAATTAAAGGCGTAGTGCGACCGTTGCCGGGGAAACAATTCGAACTTACCTAAAAACGGCTTTTTTCAATCAAAACAGACCTGAGAAAATTTATCTGTCATCCACTGAAATATTTGTACAGACCCCACTCTTCTGATAAAGTTTATTCGACCATTGAATTGCAATGCGTAAACTTCTTTTGAAATACGGATATTATGAATATCCAAGTTTTTGACGTACTCGAATCAATACCTCATCGGCAACTTTACCTGCTTTCTGGGCTCCGAAGCGCAGCGCTTCATCAATTTTATCCAGATTATTCATATAGAAGGCGTAGGTATCTCTTTCCTTTTGGAAATGCGTGGTAATCTTCTCATAAAGATCTTTTTTGGCGTGACCATAACCATAACCTCCCTTTTTATAATTATTGCGCATTCCCTGAATATCACTAGCTGAAGCAATCAATTTATAAATCGCAAAGACGTTACAGGTATCGGGATCTTTAGGGTCTTCCAGCGGAGTGCTATCTGTTGCGATGGCCATTATTTCCTTACGCAGCACTTTATCAGATTGAAAAATGGTGATTGTATTGCCCTTGCTCTTGCTCATTTTGGCCCCATCTGCGCCGGGTATATACATGGTTTCTTCGTGCAGACGCAATTCAGGGATTACAAAGGTTTCGCCCATTTGAGCATGAAAACGCGAGGCCACATCACGGGTCATTTCCACGTGCTGCGACTGGTCTTTGCCCACGGGGACAATCTCTGCGTCATAGAGCAAGATGTCTGCCGCCATAAGCATGGGATAGGTAAAAAGACCGCTGTTCACATCTTCCAGTCGGTCTGCTTTGTCTTTAAAACTATGTGCAAGAGTCAAGCGCTGATACGGAAAAAAACAACTGAGATACCAACTTAGTTCTGTAACCTGCGGAATATCACTCTGTCTGTAAAAAACGGTTTTTTCTATATCCAAACCACAGGCTAACCAGGAGGCGGCGGTGGAATACGTGTTTTGACGTAAGGTCTCGCGGTCTTTGATCTGTGTAAGCGAATGCAAGTCTGCAATAAAGAAAAAAGAATCGTTATCTGCTTCGTTAGCCATTTTTACCGCGGGAATGATCGCACCTAAAAGATTACCTAAATGTGGCGTTCCCGTACTCTGTACCCCTGTTAATATCCTGGACATAATTTATTTTTTTGCCTTGCAAAACTACGTGTTTTAGGTAAAAAGAGGCGTTTTAAACACTATTATTAGCGTATTGAAGTTACATTTAAAACAGAGAAGGTATTTCTGGAAAACACATAAGATCGCCTATTTATAATTTTGTTACTTTTGAACAAACGCAAAACGGTTCTGTCACAAAGCAATGATCACAAATTAAACCAATGAAACCATTACGAAAGCTTGCCATTTTTCTCCATCGTATGTGGTTTTATCTACTGGTGGTAATTCCCATTCTAGTAATGCTGCCATTCCTGCTTATTTCTGTGATGCGTAAAAGTTGGTATCCCATGTACTACCGTATGGCTCAATTCTGGGCGCGTTTTATTCTCTACGGTTCGGGATTTTGGCCACAAGTAAAGCGACTTCAGAACACGGTAAACGGCGAAAGTTATATGTATATCGCAAACCACACCTCTATTACAGATATTATGCTGATGCTGCATTGTGTACGCCAGCCTTTTGTTTTTGTGGGCAAGCAGGAACTTGCACGTTTTCCCCTTTTTGGATTTCTTTACAGTCGCACCTGTATTCTGGTAGACCGTAACGATGTAAAAAGCCGAATGGCCGTTTTTGAAAACGCGCAGAAAAAGTTGAACAGAGGTTATGGTATCTGCATTTTTCCAGAAGGTAGGGTGCCTGATGATTATAATCTGCTTCTCGATACTTTTAAAGACGGCGCCTTCAGACTCGCCATAGAACATCAAATACCTATTGTACCGCTGGTATTTTATGACAATAAAAAACGTTTTTCCTATAAAACGGAGCTTACTTCGCCGGGCAAAATGCGCGTTAAAGTATTACCCTTTGTAGAAACTCAGGGCATGGAACCCAAAACCCGCCGCGATCTGCGTGATCATTGTCATCAGCTTATCGCATCAGAACTTAAAAAAGGGCCGCAATTTTAAGACGTTGTACTTTTGAAATAAACTTTGAGGCTTTATTTCTGGGATTCCCACTATTTTGAATTGTTTGCTTCACAGTTTTTTACTAATAACATCAATTTCAATAAAAAGTTGGTTCGTTTTAAATGAAATTTTACCAGAATTTTTAATCGAAAAATGGCGTTTTCCGATTAAAAATGGTTGTTTTCGATACAGTTTTCAATAAAAGCACTTCGATTGATCATTTTTAATCTCCCTAAACTTTATATAGAATTCAGATTAATA
>JBBPYO010000331.1:0-16416 GCA_038199845.1 Flavobacteriales bacterium | reverse complement strand
TTAAATCTTCGGTAGATAAGTTTTATGACGAAGCAGACCTGAAAAAGTGGGCCGAAAATACCGGAGCAAAACCTGGTGATCTCAGCTGTGTACTTTCCGGCGATAGCCGAAAGGTGCGCGCACAACTCAGCGCTTTACGTATGGAAATGGCAGAACGCCTAAACCTGCGCAAACCGGATGTTTTTGCTCCATTATGGGTCGTGGATTTTCCACTTTTAGAATGGGATGAGGAAACCAATAGATACCACGCGATGCACCATCCGTTTACTTCGCCAAAACCCGGCCAGATGGAACTCCTTAAAACAGATCCCGCAGCGGTAAAAGCCAATGCGTACGATCTAGTGCTGAACGGAAATGAAATAGGCGGCGGTTCCATACGGATTCATGATCGGGAAACGCAGGCAAAAATGTTTGATTATCTCGGTTTTAGTGAGGAAGAGGCAAAGGCACAATTCGGTTTTCTAATGGATGCCTTTACGTATGGTGCACCGCCGCACGGTGGTATTGCTTTTGGTCTGGATCGTTTGGTCGCTATTTTGGGCGGTCAAGAAACCATTCGGGATTTTATTGCTTTTCCTAAAAATAACTCGGGTAGAGATGTCATGATCGATGCCCCAGCGAAGATTGATGATGCGCAACTGAAGGAGTTGAATTTGAAGGTTACGGTTTAGCTTAGAAACTGGTTTTCGCATCAATTTTCTTATTTGTAAACACAAAAAAACCGGCAATTTGCCGGTTTTTTTGTGTTTAAAAGCTATTCAAAAACTAACATTAGTTGGTACGTGTCCAACCTGCGCCCCATGTTGCAAAATCATTATCAATTGCATTCCCATCACCAGAAATAAAGTCTGCTTCCGTAAAGGTTTCAGTGGTAGCATTTGTAAGTTTCGTTGTAACATTTATAAAATTTACATCTGTTACAGAAAGTTCGCCATCAAGAACAGCTTGTCCTGTCGGGCTATTTGTGTCATCACCTACAATCTGAAAACCAAGATCAAAATCTTCAATAATCATATTATTAAAAATCCCTTTAGTGCCAACTCTTAAACGTACAGCTTCTCCTTCTCCAGCACCTTTAATACGTACATTTGAAACAGTCGGATTTGAATAGTATACAGGATTTGAATTATTACCTATATCAGGACTAAAACCATCAGCTTCTATACCTTTATCATGTGATGCGCCTTGTACAATGTAAATATTATCTAGCTTACCTGAGAATCCCTCAGACCAGTCAACAGAATCATCCTGAGCGCCAGTTACATAAATATAATTTGCGTTTACAGTACCACCAAAGAATTCTACACCATCATCTTTTCCCTCAAATGCCTGAATATGATCTACAATAGTACCATTACCTACACCGTAGAATGAAAAACCATTATTTTCCGAAGAGCTATCTGCAGCTCCTCCAGAATATTCTATACGCATATATTTAATTACGCCAGAATAATCACCCGCATCTGATCCGCCATAAGGAAGACCGCCAATTTCTGAAGTAGATGTAGAATTTACTGGTGCTGAATTAATAGGTGCTTTTCCTAGTAAAATCAGACCTCCCCAATCACCGGCAGCAGGTGATGCAGCCCCTGAAGTAAGAACGATAGGATTACTAGCGGTTCCTTGAGCGTCTATAGTTGCACCCTGAGAAATAGCGATAAATACACTTACACCACTACTTGCTTTAATTGTCATACCTTCAGGAATGGTCAATTTTGTTCCTGGAGCCATGATAAGACCGCCGGTTAAGGTATAGGTATTAATAGAATCGAGTACTAAATCTGTAGTATATGTTCCTTCCAGATCAATAGCTTCTCCTGTTGGATCTGTCGTACCACCGCCATCTGTAGGATTATTGATGGTTGTACTATTATCTGTATTGTTAATGACGATTTCTGCGGTATCATCAGCTTCACAGGAGGCAAGAAACAATGCCGCCAGCGTCAAACCTGTAAATAAATAATTTGTCTTCATTGCTTTAAGTGTATTTGATTAATTTTTGTTCAGTTATTAAAATTTATATTTCACGGCAAGACCTAAGTCAATTCCTCGTTTATATGTTGAAGTTGTAATATCTCCGGTAGCTTCTGCACGGATGAATTTAATATTGGGATCAAGCAGATTTTTTGCGCTCAGATTAAGTTCCCAGTTACTCCCTAATTCATTTCTCAATACAAAATCCAGATTGCTCACGCCTTTTTCAACTATATTTCCTAATTGGCCAGATCCCAAAGCTTCTATACGATCATCAAAATACGAGTAGACCAAAGTTGCTACTGGTTTGTAGGAGCCAAAATTTGTTGGTGTATACCTCAAGTCTCCATTTATAAGAAAAGGCGATGCGCCCTGTAATTCATCTGTACGGTCAAGCGTTGAGGTATAAAGTCCACCACTGGAACTTTTCAACTTTTGCTCCGTATACATATAGGTAGCGTTTAGTCCTATATTTAGGTTCGAATCATCATTTGAATCTTTAAGTAGATCCTTTCTCATTTCAAATTCAACACCATAAACATTCGCTTTATCACCGGTCCTAAAATAACGCTGTGTACCTGTGGCGTCATTTGCAATTACCTTGTTTATGGGATCGTTGATTTCTTTAGCAAAACCTGCAAGTGATATCAATTCGCCTTTACCAAAAAACCACTCGTATTTTAAATCCAGGTTATAGATGTTAGAAACTGCTGGATCATTAAGCAAATCAGGATTCCCACCTACTCGTTGTGTGACATCCTCATATACGAATGGAGCTACTTCCTTAAATTCGGGAAAGGAAACCGTTTTAGAAAAAGAGAACCTAATATTAGAATCGTCATTTAAAGCATAGCGTACGTTAAGGTTGGGCAGATAAAAATTGTCATAACTGCTAGCAAAACCGTCGTCTGTATCTGGAAGGTTAATTACATTATATTTTATGGACTGCTGAAAAGATTCAACCCGTATTCCGGGAACAAAAAGCCATTTGCCTGAAGTGATTTCAGCATCTATGTAGCCGGCGTGAATATCAAGATTACCGGTATACGTATTTTCAGCAAGACCTGGATAATTTCTGTTTCCAATACCCAGTTCTGGAGCTATAGCATTAAAAACATACGTGTCGTAAACCTTACCTAAATTAGGGACATTAAAAATCGCATCCAGATTATTTATATCTGTAACCTCAGTTCTTGGTTCAATTAGATCATAACCATATCGAATGTTTTCAAAATAACGCTCTTTGCTACGGCCA
Organism: Flavobacteriales bacterium; assembly: GCA_038199845.1. GTDB lineage: Bacteria > Bacteroidota > Bacteroidia > Flavobacteriales > Flavobacteriaceae > Leeuwenhoekiella. The sequence goes on along the minus strand of JBBPYO010000331.1, from coordinate 13,187 downwards.
TTGTAACCGAAATTTAATTTCAGGTTTTCGCTAGCGGTATATTCTAGGTTTATCCTGCTATTGAGCTCTTCATCTTCAATATCCTGAAAGTACCGTTGATTGTCAAAGTTTGTATTATTATAGAAAGACGGATTTGTATCTGGATCATTATCAAGGGCAAAGTCATAATTTTCTAGCGAAAATCTTTTGCGGTCAGGTTGATGAGAGAAAACTTTGTTATAACCTACACCCCATGAAATCTCGAACTTATCATCAATTTGATGAACCCCAGATAACTGATTTACATAAATCAAGTCTTCATTAAACTGAATATTTCGTACAAAAAACCCTTTATCTGAATTTAGTTGCGCATCTCTATTAACACCTGTTCCGTCACCACCATAGTCGCCCACCTCATCTGATGAACTGTTAATGAACAAAGAATTAAAACTTATTCTGTGCTTGCTGTTTATACGATAAATTGCATTAGCCATTGCAGTAGTTGTGGTGCTGTATTCATACTCCTCCACATCGTCAAAACGCTGCTTAAATACAGTTGTGTAATCTGCCGCAGAACCTTTTCTGTATTCGAAACCATTTGCAAAAGATGCCGTAGCGAATAAACTTAGGCGGGTATCATTGCCAAAATCATATGATTTTCCTCCAGAGATAGAGCCATTTATATTTATGGGTTCGCCGCCATCTACAGGATCAACTGGGTGGGAAAGAACTACTGCAAAAGGATTATTGTCATATCTATTATAAAACCCAAAATAGCCCGTACCTTCACTTCTCACGAAGTTTTTATCATAAGCACGTGTGTTAATCCCGCTGCCCAGATCAATATCCAAAAATCCGCGGCCTTTGTAATCTTTGGCCACTACATCAATGTTACCCGCTGCAAAATCACCAAAGAATTTTGAGGAGTATGCTTTACTTACAGAAACATTTTGAATTATATCTGAAGGGAAAAGATCAAGATCCATGTTCTTTTTCTGAATATCATTTGAAGGAAGAGAAAGACCGTTGTAGGTTGTATTTAAATATCGATCACCTAAACCGCGTACATACACATTTCCAGTGCCCCCGGATTGTTTAGATACCCCGGATATTTTAGCAATCGCCGCCGCGGCATCACTTACCCCTTTTCTAGCAAGTTCATCAGCGCCTATATTCTGCTCTATGGAAACCGCGTTTTTCTGCTCAAGTAAAAGAGCGACTTCAGATTCTCGGGAAGTTGTAACCGTGATCAAGACCTCGTCAAGCGTTGCTGAACTGGCTCCCAGACCGGCATTCACGGTTGTTGCCTTGCCGATTTCAACGGTTACATTTGGTATTTCCAAAGTTTCATAACCCACAAAACTAAATACAAGTGTGTAGGTTCCGGGATCTACATTTTCTATTTTATAAAGACCGTCAAAGTCGGTCGTGCCTCCTTTTGATGTGTTTTTGAGTTGGACGGTGGCAAAGGGCAACGGTTCTCCATTAGCTTCTTTATCGCTTAAAACGCCCACTATACTTCCGTTTTCTTGTGCAGCGGCAGTAAATACCGATGTTAATAGTAATAAAAGTATATAGATTGATCTCATGTGTCGGTTTGATTTATCGAGGGCAAAGTAACGGGACTGCTGTAATGCTAATGTTATGTCAGGATTAAAGTAGAGTGACCATTGAGTTACGCTAATGTTAACTGCTTTAAGCCTGGAATATGTAATCTGCACAAAGCGTTCGTTCTTCAAAAAATGTATCTTGCGAGAAATAGAAGCAGCCGTTATGATGCACTGGGAGCAGTTACTTTCGTTAAAACGCTACGGCGATACCACAAAACGCCACCGTAAAGAGCAGGATGAGACCCGGTTGGGCTTTGAGGTAGATTATGATAGGATCATATTCTCTTCGGCCTTTAGAAGCTTACAGGACAAAACGCAGGTCATTCCGCTTAGTAAAACCGACTTTGTTCACACACGGCTCACCCACAGTCTTGAAGTTTCGGTGGTAGGACGCTCGTTGGGCAGGCTGGTGGGGCAAAAACTACTGGAGAAATATCCCGATTTAGCTTCCGTTCACGGATATCGTTTTAGTGATTTTGGGGCAATTGTAGCTGCGGCAGCGCTGGCACACGATATAGGAAATCCGCCCTTTGGTCATTCTGGCGAAAAGGCGATCGGTGCTTATTTTGAGCACGGTGCTGGGATTCGTTATAAAGAAAGCCTAACGGCGAAAGAATATCAGGACCTCATCAAATTTGAGGGCAACGCAAACGGTTTTAGAATTCTTAACGAAAGCAAACCCGGAGTTTCCGGTGGCATCCGACTTTCATACGCCACGCTGGGCGCTTTCACTAAATACCCCAAAGAATCGCTTCCACACAGGCCTACCAAACACATTGCCGATAAAAAATATGGTTTTTTTCAAGCTGAAAAAGATTTTTTTGAAGAAGTAGCTGCGGAACTGGGCATGACCAAAACCGGCACAGATGATAATGTGGGCTTTGCACGCCACCCGCTTGCTTTTCTAGTGGAAGCGGCGGACGATATTTGCTATACGATCATAGACTTTGAAGATGGGATCAACCTTGGACTTATCCCTGAAGAATATGCGCTGGAATATCTTATAAAACTCGTAGGACAGGCGATAAACAGTGATACGTATAATAAATTAAATGATACCGCGGCGCGTCTCAGCTATTTGCGCGCGCTCGCCATTAACACGCTTATCCAGGAGGCCGTTACCGTTTTTATGAAGTATGAAGAGCAGATGCTCGCTGGTGAATTTCAAGTAGGTCTACTTGAAAAAAGCAAGTTTAAGGCGCAGATAAGCGATATTATAGGTATTAGTGTGGAACGAATTTACCAAAGCCGTGAAGTAGTCGAAAAGGAGATTGCAGGCTTTGAAATATTGAGCACGTTGCTGGATGCGCGTACCAAAAGTATTGATGATGATTCCCTTCATTATAACCAGTTGATCATAAAATTATTTGAATCCCCGGCGCGTCAAGAAAATCACGGACTTTACGACGAACTTATGGCGATTTGTGGGGAAATAGCCATGTTGACCGATAGTAAGGCGCTTCGTTTTTACAAAAAAATAAAGGGGATGGATATTAAATAATCGTAATTTATTATATCAATTTAAATTAGGCAGTTTTAAGAGATTTTAAATAGCAATGGCCCAGAAGTCCAGAAACACAAAATTATATTCCCAAATAGTAGATTTATTGCAATCGGCGAGAAGGAACGCCGTATATGCCGTCAACCGAACAATGGTCGCTGCTTATTTTGAAATTGGCAGAAAGTTGATAGAGGAAGAACAAGATGGAAAAGAAAGAGCCGTTTATGGCAAACAGCTCTTAAAAGAACTGTCAATTGTTTTAACCAAAGAATTTGGCAAGGGTTTTTCAGTGGATAACCTTGAAAATATGAGGCGTTTTTACCTTGTTTACGGAAAATCCGAAACAGTGTCTCGGATATCCTCAGATGTAATTTCCGAAACACCGTCTCGGAAAATAGCAGAAAATGAGATGATGCTCAGCTGGTCACATTATTTGAAATTAATACGAATTGATGATGAAAATGAGCGCAGGTTTTATGAAATTGAATCTTATAAGAATAACTGGAGCGTAAGGGAACTGCAGCGCCAATTTGACTCAGCATTATATACAAGACTTGTTTTGAGCAGGGATAAGGACAAGGTGAAAGAACTTTCAGATAAAGGATTGCTGCTTAAAATCAGCCAATTTTTGGTAAGTTTTAAATTTGCTTAAAATTAATTACAATCGGGGTAAAAGGCCTGAAAATTGACCTAAAGTAATGGAAAATTGCCCGTTTTGGTCAGATTTTTAAAATTCAAAATAAACTTTCATCGGAAGTGCATGCGGCTCATTTATTTAATTGGCCTAGTCTTAATCTATCAGCATATTTTCAACAACTTTTCTAATCGACCCCGCATCAATCCCCGCTTCTTTTTCAAGTTGGTCAACGCTGCCGTGTTCTATAAAACGGTCAGGGATTCCCATGATTTTAATGCTGCCTTTGTAGTTTCTTTCTGCGGAATATTCCACTATTGCGGAACCAAATCCGCCGTGTTTTACGCCGTCTTCTAGGGTAATAATCTGCTTAAATTGGCTAAAAATGGCCTTTAAAGCATCAAAATCGAGCGGTTTTACAAAGCCAAAATAATAAACGCCAACTCGGTTTTCGTAAGCGGAAGCAATATCAAGCGCGCGCTGGGTAAGATTTCCTGTCACCAGAATGGCCAAGATATTCCCATCGTAAAGTTTTTCGGCTTTGCCAATTGTAATTTCCTGAAAATCTGTTTTCCAGTCTATTATATTTCCCCTTCCCCGTGGATAACGGATCGCGATGGGATGGTTTAAACCTTTTTGGGCGGTAAAAAGTATGTTGCGCAGCGTTTCTTCATTCCGCGGAGCGTAAATAATAAGGTTCGGGATGCAGCGCAAATAGGCAATGTCAAAAATGCCGTGGTGGGTCGCGCCGTCTTCACCCACGAGTCCGGCGCGATCTAAACAAAAAATTACGGGTAAATTCTGTAAAGCCACATCGTGAATGAGCTGATCGTAACCCCGCTGTAAAAAGGTGGAGTAAATATTACAAAAAACCGAAAATCCCTCGCTGGCCATTCCTGCGGAAAGCGTGACTGCGTGCTGCTCTGCAATACCTACGTCAAAAGCGCGCTCGGGAAAACGCTGCATCATATATTTTAGCGAACTCCCAGTTGGCATTGCGGGTGTGATCCCGATGATTTTTGGGTTTATTTCGGCAAGTTCGACCAGCGTATGGCCAAAAACATCTTGGTATTTTGGCGGTTGTGGGGCAGAGGAAATTTGATCCAGATCGCCGGTATCAGCGTTAAATCGGCCTGGAGCGTGGTATTTTACCTGATCTGCTTCGGCTTGTTTTAGGCCTTTTCCCTTTGTGGTTATGACGTGCAACAGTTTGGGGCCTTTTACATTTTTCAACGAATTTAAAACTTCAAGAAGCGCTTCTAGATCATGACCGTCTATTGGTCCAGAATAATTGAAATTCAGTGCTTCAAAGATGTTTTTAGACACAGAATTGCCGTTTTTGAGGTCAAATAGGTAATTTTTAAAAGCGCCCACACTGGGATCGATTCCCATGGTATTATCGTTGAGCACCACAAGTAGATTCGCATTTGTCGCGCCGGCATGGTTCAATGCTTCAAAGGCCATTCCACTTGCGATGGAAGCGTCTCCAATTACCGCAATGTGCTGTCGATCTGTATTTCCTTCCAGTTGGGCGGCAATCGCCATTCCCAGCGCGGCCGAAATAGAAGTACTGGAATGGCCGGTACCAAAGGCGTCATATTCACTTTCTTGTTTCCGCGGAAAACCGCTCAGGCCGCCATATTGCCTATTGGTTTCAAAATTATCGCGCCTGCCGGTCAGTATTTTATGTCCATACGCTTGATGGCCCACATCCCAGATAAGTTTGTCTTTTGGAGTGTTAAAGATGTAATGTAATGCAATCGTAAGCTCTACCACGCCTAGGCTGGCGCCCAAATGGCCTTCTTTTACCGCGACAATATTTATAATAAAACGCCGCAGTTCTTGAGCTAACACGACCAGTTCATCCGGTTTTAGTTTGCGTAAATCGGTAGGGTCATCAATGCGGTAAAGTAAATTTGTGGGCATGGCGCAAAGGTAGCTGAAGTGTTTTATATTTTTTATAATGTGGCTTAAAATTGATTACTTGCATACTATTAAAAATCCACCGACTTAAAATTCAATTCATGTCCATTTTACCAGATTTTGATGATACTTACTTTATGAAAAAAGCGCTGCAGGAGGCCGAAACCGCTTATGATCTTAACGAAATACCCGTGGGTGCTATCATAACGGTAAATAATACGATCATTGCAAGAGCGCACAATCTTACTGAACGCTTAAATGATGTCACCGCTCACGCAGAAATGCAGGCGATTACTGCGGCGGCCAATTATCTGGGTGGCAAATATCTAATCGACTGTACACTCTACGTTACCTTGGAACCTTGCCAAATGTGCGCTGGAGCCTTGTACTGGAGCCAGATCTCAAAAATTGTTTATGGCGCGGCAGATCCCGTGCGTGGTTTTATTAAAATGGGAACGCAGTTGCACCCAAAAACCAAAGTGAACGGCGGGATCCTTCATCGGGAAGCCTCGGAATTGCTCAAAAGATTTTTTGTAGAGAAAAGGTCTTTAAATTGATCATTTTTACCACGGATTTTGTGGAAATAAATATGCAATAAGTGTATCTTAATATATTGAACTTTAACGGCTTCTTCCTCTAGCAAGGGAAGGTGTCGCATCCGCATATTTAGGCGGGTAGGTCCTGCCTGTCGTGCCTCCGGCGGGAAGGACTTAAGAGATTGAAGACCTAAGCTTGTGCATTTTAAGAGAGTTCCGATTAGAATCTACTTTATTTCTCTTTACAGTATTAATTAATAAAATTTTTCATGTTTAAAACTTTTATTTTAATTCTCCTTTTTTTCTGTGTCTCTCTTTTTTTTGCACAGGACACCATTTATTTTGATCAAGACTACCAAAAAGTCGAAAATTTAAAGTTGGCCGAAAGTTATACCATAGATAAGAGTTATGATAAAAACGGTGCAAAAATGGTGAGTAGGGCTTATGACAAAAATGGGCAGATCACTGAAAAAACTTTCTTTTCTGATAAGAAAATGACCAAAATGGAGGGGAAAAGTAGGTATTGGTCAAACGGAAATTTGAAATGGGAAATTGGATATAAAAAAGGAAAGAAAGATGGACTTTTAAAGAGTTATTGGGAGAATGGTAACTTGAAGAGAAGGGATGTTTTCATTAATGAAAAATTTATCACTGGGACTTGCTTTGATGATGAAGGTAATGAGGTGCCGTATTATCATTTTCGAATACCTCCCGAATTTCCGGGCGGAAATGCGGCCTTGAAGAAATTTATGACGGAAAACTTTAATTTTCCCGATGATTATAAGGAGTCGGGATCAAAAAAAATAGTTGTGCATTTTGTTATTGAAAAAAATGGAAGTGTCACACTGGAAAAAATGCCCGAAGGTATCTCCTTAGAATTGGGGTTAGAAGCGATCAGGGTCATTGCGCTAATGCCAAAATGGAATCCCGGAATGATAGATGGATCTCCTGTAAGAGTGCAATATACGATACCTATAGTCGTAAGATAATTCATACGCTGATATTTTAGTTTTTTAAATTATATCATCTGTGTTATTTGCCTAAAAAAAAGACATTTATAAAACTTACATTAGAATAAGCTGAAAAACTAATCGCTGCAGCCAAATAAAAAGCGCAAGAAATAGATACAAAAATGAATATCGCGATCGTAGGCGGTGGCGCTAATCTAGAGGCTTCCTCGCGCATGGATAAAGCGTGGCTAGGTTATTTGGATATTGCCATAAAAAAGGCAAAAATAGCCTGCTTTTTTGGCATGAACTCTGGCGAGATAGGAAAAATATCGCAGCCCGTTGGCGCAGTAGTAACGCAAGATAATTTTATTGCGTCCTTTTGTGTTTGAATGCCATCTGTGCTGACGCGATCCTTAGTTCTAGGTTTGCGTTTTTTGTTTTCCAATCGAAAAAAACAGTAGCATTCTTCGGAAGAATACGGAATTAAGATTTTCCACATTAAGTGGAAAAACGCGAAATTTGAGTCAAAATCGACCAAAAATAGGATAAAATTGATCATTTATGGAAAACACCATTGCAGAACGGATTTATGATTTTTTAAAGGAATTCCCACCTTTCCTTTTTATGGATGAAAAAAACTTGCTCAGTATCGCCGCTGAGGTAAAGGTGATTTATTTGGAAAAAGATAAAGCCATTTTTAAAGCTGATGAGGCCAATCATGGAATGTTTTATGTGGTCAAAGATGGCGCGGTGCGTATTTTTCGTATCGAAGATAAAGAGCCACAAATTGTAGATATTTGTGATGAAGGGGATTTATTTGGGCTGCGACCGCTCATTACCAAAGAGGATTATCAATCATCTGCCTCGGCCAATGAAGAGAGCATACTTTATGGTATTCCCATAGATCTTTTTCTGCCCATGGCTTTGGAAAATAAAAAGGTGAGCAACTTTCTCATCGCCAGTTTTGCCTCTAACGTAAGCGATCCAAGGGCACTTGAGAAAAGCGGAAAACTTTTTACCGAATATTCGGTGGAGCGGGGCAGCGAGCTTTTAGATATCAAAAAAGCAAAATACACAAAGAATCCGGTGACCTGTGAGCCAAAACTTTCCATAAAGGAGGCTGCAAATATTATGGTGAGCAAACATGTGGGCAGTATCGTAGTAGTTAAAGATAAAAAACCGGTTGGAATCATCACAAATCAGGATCTGAGAGATAAAATCGCGACGGGGCTTCATGCTATCACTGAACCGGTAACCCAGATTATGAGTGCGCCGGTAAAATGTTTTCAGAAAGGACCCACGGTGGCCCAAGCGCAATTGATCATGCTTAAAAACGACATCAGTCATTTGTGCATTACTCAAGACGGGACACCAGATACCGAACTTTTGGGACTTATAACCCAGCAGGATATTGTGGTGTCTTTTGCAAACAATCCCATTGTGCTTTTAAAAGAGGTAAAACGTGCGGAAAAGGGCAATACACTACGCGAAATTAAGATCAAAACCGGCGAACTGCTAAAAAAGTATCTGGATCAAAACCTGCCGCTTTCCCAGATCTTGAATATTCTTAACGAGATTAATTATGCGATTACGGTACGGGCCATAGAACTTTCGCTTAAAAAAATGGAAACAAAACCACCGTGCAAATTCGCCTGGTTGGCGCTGGGCAGTCAGGGCAGAAAAGAGCAACTGCTTACCACAGATCAGGATAATGCCATCGTTTTTGAAAACGTGCCCGAAAGTGAATACGAAGCTGCACAAGCTTATTTTCTAGAACTTGCCCGCCAGATTACTCGTACGTTGCACAAGATAGGTTATGCGTATTGTCCCGCGGATATGATGGCGAGCAATCCGCGCTGGTGTCAGTCATTGAGTGCGTGGGAATCCCAATTTACACAGTGGATCACAAATCCCAGCCCTGAAAGCCTATTGCTGTCCGCGATTTTCTTTGATTATAGTTATGTTTATGGTGACACTCCTTTGGTCACAACGCTCACTGACCGTATTCTCAAGGTGCTAGAAGGCAATGTATTTTTCTACCGGCATATGGCAAGAGATGCAACAAAAAGTCCGGCCTTACTTGGTTTTTTTCGGCAATTTCTGGTGGAGGAAAGTGGGGAGCACAAGGACTTTTTTGACATTAAACAGCGTGCTTTGATGCCACTTATAGATGCCGCGCGCGTGCTCAGCCTGCACCATAAACTGCGTAATATCAATAATACCGCGGGAAGGTTTGAACGTCTTGCAGAGCTCGAGGATAACAATAAAGAAATGTATGAGGGCTGTAGCTATGCTTTTAAGGCGTTGTTGAAATTCCGGACAAAACAAGGGTTACTACATGGCGATTCTGGGCGGTTTATAGAACTGGCAAGTCTTAGCAAGGCCGAAAAACTGAAGCTAAAACGCTGTTTTAAACCCATTCGCGATATTCAAGAAGTGTTGACGGTAAGGTATCAGTTGAAATAAATATTAAAATTGAAAAGGAGGAGGAATGATGTGACATAAGACTGGACATATTTTTATTCAAGTATTGAGATTGATTATTATAGAACTACGGTTTTATTTTAAAACGTTTGATCTGCCGTTGTTATTTCGAGTAGGCGTTTTCTGTAGCGATAGTGCAGGAAAACGACGTATAGAGAAGTCTTAAGTATAGATTAACAATGTAGAGATCCTGGCTTCCCGATACTTTTTTCAATCTGCTAGCGCGACTTAAAAAACACTCGAAGTGACAATAGCAAAACAGTACAATGTTAACACCATAGAAATTAGAGCGAAACCCTTATAAAGCATTCAAAAATTATGTTTAAAATACCGTTTGTTGATTTTTTTAATCGAAAACTGAAAAATGCGCCAGCTTTTTATAAAATCTATGCGGATACTTTTAAAGAAAAGAAAATCAAAAATATACCATTTGCGGAACTTCGTTTTGTTGTTTTTGACACAGAAACCACGGGACTGGATGTGCGTAATGACCGTATGCTAAGCATTGGTGCGGTGGGGATAACGGGCAATACCATACATGTAAATGATACCTATGCGTTTCTAATACATCAAGATAAATTTAAAGCGGAAACCGTACCAGTGCACGGTATTTTGAGGGAGGGGAAATATAAGCAGATAAGTGAAGAAGAAGCAGTAAAAGGTTTTTTGAAATTTATAGGAAACAGTGTGCTGGTGGGGCATCATGTGGGCTTTGACATTGCCATGATCAATTATGCGCTCAAGCGACTGGGCGCGCCGAAACTTAAAAACAAAGCGCTAGATACTGGCGTACTTTATAAAAGAACCATTCACCAGGTCAATATTCTGAATAAGGATAAACAATACAGTCTCGACGAACTCTGTGCAGATCTGAAGATTGATAAGGCAGACCGGCATAAAGCAGCGGGAGATGCTTTTATCACCGCTTTGGCCTTTTTAAAAATACGCGGAAGACTTGATGTAAAAGGACAGTTGACGTATAAACATTTAACGCGTCACTGATCGGTATTATATAGCTGTATCATAATAGATTATAGTGTATTGAGAAAATCAAGAACTTCTTTTCTGTAGGTTACAAGGACCACATACCCTTAAAATCAGTTTGAATTGACTTTAAACAACCTCTTAGGAGATTTCTTTTTTCAATGGCTGAGACAGGATTTTCTAGGTTTTTATCAAATACTTCGGATCTCCGCCAGGTGTTCTAGGCAAAAAACTATATTTCCTTTTGCGTTAGGGATAGAAGCGGAAATCCTTTTTGTGAGTCACGAACAAAAAGATTGAAGCGTATAGCCCGACCCTTTTGGGTAACGCCCAAATCATTGAAATTAGCTCAGCTGAAACATTAAATGAATATCCAGACGGTTTGTAAGCTTCTGCATCTGCCATAATTCAAAAAAATTTGATGTCAGAACTTGAAGTTAGTTATGATCCTCGTTTTTTCATAAATTTTATAAGGGCGTGACCGCAAGGGTCGGGCTATGCGCTACAAGTCCTCGCTCGTGCCTCGCTGTGGGCTTTCCACTTCTATCCCTCACGCAACTTACCCGAAAAATATCGTGTCATTGGGATATTCAAGAAACTAAGGCATTAATCGGAAATATTTTTTGAATTTCTACCAAGACGGTCGGGAAAAAAAACGCTAGAGGGATTTAGGCAAAGCCTTAAACCATTGAAAGCTCTAATTAATAGAATCTCGTGATGCAAATGCCTGAAGCAAGCGATACATGGCGTCGTTAGCTTTTAAAAAAGGCTGCTCGCGCTCATTTCTCAAGCGTTCTATTATGGCAGAAAAAGGAACGCGATCTTCCGTAATCAAACGATTGAGTTGATTGTCAAAACATGTATAGAGCATTTGGTTCAAGGGGGTTTTTATGCCCAGTTCATTAAAACGCGCGATCAGTTTCTTACAACAAGACAAAAATAATTGAGGATGTCCAGAAAGGCTTTCCACCGCGGTGTCAAAAAAGTCAAGCACCGCAGTTCCGCTCCTTTCTTCGGAATTAGAAGTGCGGTTTTTATCGTCGTTTTCGGCTTGAAAAAGCCAAAGATTTTTAGAAATAAAAGAGGTTTGACTTTTCGTGGAGAGATAATAAATATCCAGACCCAGACGGGTGCTTATCAAGAAAACATTTTCGCCAAGGGCGCGGATTAAAAAATTCAAAAAAGCATATTCTTCACTGGGAAGAAGCAGTTTTTTAGCGGTGTAGCCTTGATTTCTAAACCTAACCGATTGCAGTTCGTTTATGGGTGCTTCAATCATTTTCAAGCAAGTTAATGATATCCTTGAGTCCCTGCATTTTTGCGTGATCAACAGCTGTTAGTCCGCGGGAATCCTTTACGTCGGGATCGGCTCCTTTTTCAAGCAGCAATTGAATGATATCTTTTTGATTAAAAGTGGCTGCATAGATCAAAGCGGTGGCTCCGTTAAAATTCTGAATGTTCACATCAGCACCTTTTTTAATCAACAGTTTTGCAATTTCTGGATATCCTTTAAAGCAAACACCCATTAGCGCCGTATTTCCGGAAGCGTCTTTTGCATTGATCGCACCATCCCACTGCATCAACTCCTCTGCGATATCGATAAATCCATAATAGGTTGCCAGCAGCAAAGGTGTAGAGCCCCGTGGGTCTTTCTCATGAATGAGCGCCGGGTTTTCGTTTAAGATGGTTTTAACCTGACCGGCTTCACCAGATCGTATGGCATTAAATAGTTGTTCTGTTTTCATAATCCTAAAGTACTATAAATTATAATAAAGAGCGAGGATGTTGTAAATTAAGACAATTTGCGCTCTTTCAATAACATAGCTAATTATTACCGCTAAATGCTTATTTTTAGCAGTTAAAAGCCGATTATTTATGAAAATACGAACTACATTATTTCTTCTTCTAGGGTTGTCTTTAGGCCTTAACGGTCAAAATATGCATTTTCCGGAAGCAGGATCAGAATGGGAAGTGCAGTCGCCTACAAAAGCAGGTATTAATACCGAAAATCTTCAGAAAGCGGTAGATTTTGCAAAAGCCAACGAATATTCTGGTTCGCGCGATCTGCGTCAAGCCATTCTCAACGGGTTTGAAAGTGAACCCTTTCATAGTATTCAAGGACCGACCAGAAAGCGCGGTGGCCCAGCAGGAATGATCATTAAAAATGGATATCTGGTCACATCCTGGGGAGATACAAAACGGGTGGATATGACATTTAGTGTAACAAAAAGTTTTCTATCTACCGTTGCGGGTCTAGCGTTAGGCGAAGGTCTCATTACTTCGGTCAATGATTCTGTTGCTAATTATGTGTGGGACGGTACCTTTGACGGAGCGCACAATTCTGGCATCAACTGGAAGCATCTTTTACAGCAAAATTCTGACTGGAGCGGGGCGCTTTGGGGCGCTGGCGACTGGGCAGACCGCCCGCCCGAGGAAGGCGGTCTTGATGACTGGCGCTACCGTAAATTAAACGCACCCGGTACCTTTTTTGAATATAATGATGTCCGTGTTAATGTACTGGCTTATGCGATTACACAAGTATGGCGCAAACCACTTCCCATGGTTTTAAAAGAGAAAATCATGGAT
>JBBPYO010000330.1:0-3754 GCA_038199845.1 Flavobacteriales bacterium | reverse complement strand
GATATAAATCACTGATTTTTTTTATGTCCCGACATTTTATTAAACAAAAATTTATCAATGAATCTATGTCATTTACATTTCCGAAATAAGAGAGATTGCTGTATGATAGAACTTTTTTTTTATAATAATTCCACCGATTAGGATTGATGAAAGACTAATTACTCTTTCACTTCTAAATATTCAATTTATACAAAGAGGGCTGCATAACTGATTTTATGGTATTAGCGCATTCTAGTAAAGTAAAGAAACTCTGCAAAAAATTTTCTTTATATAATAATTAGGACCTGGAAGCATGTATTTAGTTTTTAGAAGATTTCCATCTTTAAAGCGGAAAATGGATCTTGTCAAACACAGTCGCTTGAAATATATGTATAAGCTCCATTGTTAGAGTGTAGAAACAAGCAAATACCTCTATAAAACAAATATTAAAATCAGCTATTTCATACTAATAATAGGCTATTTTAATGAGAAAATGATTCTTTTTTAAGCGTTTTTATGCTGAAATTTATACAATGGAAGATTCCTTACCACTGTATTATTTCTTCCATTATAACTGCGCACCAAAATTTTTCATCCATTTTCCCTGTACTTTAAGAACCTGTTCAATTACATCGCGTACGCAGCCCATCCCTCCTTTTTTATGTGATATATAAGTAGATATTTCCTTGATCTCTTTTACTGCATCTTGGGGACAGCAGGGGAGAGCCACCATTTTCATCACCGGGTAATCTGGAATATCATCTCCCATATACAGCACATTTTCCGGTTTGATATCGTAGATGTCGAAATACTCTTCCAACTGTTCAGTTTTAACGTGGGCGCCCAGATAAATATCTGTAATTCCCAAACCTTTTAGACGATCACGAACTCCTTCATTGGTTCCACCGGAAATTACGCATACCTTAAAACCTTGTTGTATAGCCGTTTTTAAAGCATAACCGTCTTTAGTATTCATGGTGCGCAACATTTCGCCTTTCGTGTTTACGAGTACGCCCGCATTTGTCAATACGCCGTCAACGTCGAAAATGAAAGTGGTTATATCCCTTAGCACTTCTTTATAATTCTTCTTTTTCATAGGTTTTTAAAATACTGTTGGTTAATGAAATATATGTTTGTTTTAGTTGGTCGTCATCAATTCCGGCCAATTGTTTTTTTATTGTTTCTTGATCGCCTCGCCGAGCTGGTCCAGTCTGCGCTTGTAACGGACCGATATCAAAAGCCTTCCTCACGGTTTCTTGCAGCAGCGGTTTCAGAAGTTCAAAGGAAAAATCGTGCATCTCACAATAATGGGAAGTAAGTGCCAATAAGTGATTGCTGAAATTATTGGCCAAAACCGCCGAAAAATGAACATCTGCGCGCTTTTTTGAATCCATGTGCTGCACATTCTCACTCAATGCCAAAGCCAAATTTTGAATCCTCTCTAGGTTTTTAGCATTGCTGGCTTCAATACAAAAAGGAACCGTTTTTAAATTTATGGACCGTGACTTTGTAAAAGTTTGCAGTGGATAAAGCACACCATAATTGGGTAAATTTTCCAAAACTGACATTTGCACACTGCCCGAAGTATGAACTACGAGCGTCTGGGTGCTTTTTAAATTTTCGACAATGCTCGCAATGGCAGCATCGGCAACAGCGATAATAATAATATCGGTTTTCTGAAGTTGCTTCAGTTGGCTGGTATACGCGGTGATTTCCTTGAACTCTGCCGGAGCTTCTGGTGAGCGACCTATTAATTGGGCTACTTCAAAATTGCTGCTAGCAGCAATTCCCCGAGAGAAATGCCACGCAATATTACCAGTGCCTATAATGGTTATTTTTTGCACGGTTCAAAAGTACATAAAAGCCCATAAAGTAGATACATGTGTTCTCATAAGATAATGCGGTCGCAATTGCTTGAGGAATGCGCTTTTGTTTTGTAATTTTGCAGCATAAAAAATCGTCCCTCCCATCATGCAAAAACGTATTGCAGACTTCCTGTTTTCTACCCGATTAATGGCTCTTTTATTTATAGTTTACGCGTTTGCTATGGCAACCGGTACTTTTCTTGACGCGGGTCAGGAAACTTCACCCACGCCCTACACGCGACATTTTATTTATAATGCGTGGTGGTTTGAACTGATCCATGTACTGTTTATTATAAATTTCGTCGGCAATATTTGGCGTTTTAAGCTTTGGAGAAAAGAAAAATGGACCACACTGCTTCTTCACCTTTCGTTTATCCTCATTATTTTTGGTGCAGCCTGGACGCGCTATATTGGTTTTGAAGGTGTGATGCCCATACGGGAAGGGGAAACGGAAAATACATTTCTAACCGAAAAAACCTACCTGAATGTTTTTATAGATGGTGATCGCGATGGCGTTCCGCAACGACGGATAATAGAAAAGCACCTCGATCTTTCTACGCGTCTTGATAATTCTTTTACCTGGGAAACTGATTTTGATGGGGAACCAGTGACGATTGCTTTTGAAAAATTTATAGATGGGGCAGAAGAAGGACTGGTAGAAAGTGAAGATGGCCTCAACCAGTTTAAGATCGTAGAAGCGGGAGACGGCGAGCGACACGAGCATTTTCTGGAAGAAGGCAAAGTAGCCAACATTCACAACCTGCTTTTTGCATTTAACAAACCTACCGACGGCGCGGTGAATATTACCTTTGAAAACGGTGAATATAGCTTAAAATCGCCGTTTGAAGGAGACGTAACTGTAATGGCCACACAGGAAAATTTTTCTGTAATCAAAGATTCCTTACAGGAACTCAAATTGCGCGCGCTATATAAGCTTGGCGCCATGCAATTTGTATTTCCTGAGACTGTTTTAAAGGGTCGTAACGGTATTGTTGAGACCTTTCCAAAACAGAAGAATCAGCAGGATGCCCTGTACGTGAGCGTGAAGACCAGTCAGGGTCAAAAAAGCGTCGGGTTATTGGGTGCTAAGGGTACAAATAATCAAATGGAAAAGATTGAAGTGGGTGATCTCACTTTTCATATGGCTTATGGTAGCAAGCCGATGGAGCTTCCCTTCTCCATTACCTTAAAGGATTTTATCGCTGCAAAATATCCTGGTACCGAAAATGTTTTTTCTTCTTTTGAAAGTAAGGTCACCTTAAAGGACGAAGATAAAGGTGATTTTGATTATCATATTTACATGAACCACGTGCTTGATCACAAAGGGTACCGCTTTTTTCAATCCGGTTTTGATCCTGATGAAAAAGGGACCATACTTGCGGTTAACCATGATGAAGTGGGCACCTGGATTACCTATACTGGCTATTCTTTCTTATATCTGGGTCTTATGCTTATTCTTTTTGATAAAGGCAGCCGTTTTGGCGATCTTAAAAAACGGCTTGATAAAGTGAAGGCCAGCAAAGCGAAACTTCTGCCGATGTTGGCATTGCTGTTTTTCTGTGGAAGCATTTTTGCACAGCAACCGGATTCCGTAGTGGTAGAAAATGGCAACACCACCATTGTAGAGACCGCTCAGGGACTTACCAATGAGGTTGAACAAAATGGTCACATGCCCAGCCATGTGCAGAATACTTCTGCGCAGGTAGATTCTATCTTAAAGGCCAACGCGGTGAACGAAGAATTTGCTGCAAAATTTGGAAAACTGGTCGTTCAGGAAGATAATGGTCGTATGATGCCCGTTAATACTTTTGCGAGCAAGCTCCTACGAAAAATGAGCCGTAAAGACAGCTATAATGGGATGAATGCAGATCAGGTCTTTCATTCTATGATAGAATCGCCAGTATTCTGGT
>JBBPYO010000329.1:0-21359 GCA_038199845.1 Flavobacteriales bacterium | reverse complement strand
TCCTTCCGAAGGATCATTTCGCTGCAAAGCGCATCTACCAATTCGCTTTTTTTCTTCAATGATGTCGAAAAATGAAAGTCGCAATAATGGCAGGCTTGCTTGCAGAATGGGATGTGGATGTAAATTCCCCCAGCCCCCGAAAGGGGAGTTTCTGTTTTACTTAAATAATTTTGTTTTTGGTTCAAGAGTTAAGTTTAAATCTGAGATTCTTTAATTAATCGGATTTTCTTAAATTCTAAACAACTAGAAAATAAGCTGATTTTTGGTCAAAATTAGCTATTTTTATATACGAAATCGAAGAAAATGAAAACAACGAACACTTTAAAAAACGAACTTATTGAGAGAATCAAAAATTCACAGGATAGTGATTTTCTAAATGCGCTGAAAATCATTCTTGACACTTCTGATAATATCCCTTACAAACTTACTAGCAATCAAGAAAAAGCCATACAACTGGGAAGAGAAGAAATTAAAATCGGAGAATTTATAGAAAATTCTCAAGTAATGGAAGAAGCGAGACAATGGCTGGAAAAAAAATAATCTGGTCTAAAAGAGCAAACTCAGAACTTTTTAAAACATTAGATTTTTTTATAGAGAGAAATGGAAACAATTTATATGCCCTCAAAATACTGAATAAATTAGAGCAACGCTTAAAGCGGCTTTCTGAAAATGAACTCATGTGGAGGCCTACTTCCAATAGTGTAATACGCATATTAAATATGGATGTATACTTTATCTTTTATAAAATAGGCCAAGAGAACATCGAGATTGTTTCATTTTGGGATAATAGACAGGATCCAGATTTTCGTATCGATAGTCCTTAGCCTTTTTAAACATCCTTACTTTTAATTTCTCTTTTGGAATTCGATGGTACCACTCTTTTTTCATTTTGAGATACAAACGATTCCCACCCAGAATAATTCTTCCCAACTTCCACCCTTCCCGAGTTAAAATGATGGCAAACGGCGGCGGCCAGACCGTCTGTACTGTCCAAGTTTTTGGGTAAGGTTTTCAATCCCAACAGGCTTTGTAGCATTTTTGCAACCTGTTCTTTACTGGCGTTTCCGTTGCCGGTGATTGCCATTTTTATTTTTTTGGGAAGGTATTCGGTGACGGGAATCTGACGGGAAAGTCCGGCGGCCATTGCTACGCCTTGTGCGCGTCCCAGTTTGAGCATAGATTGTACATTTTTTCCATAAAACGGAGCTTCCAGCGCCATTTCATCGGGATGATGCGTATCAATAAGTTCTATAGTCCGTTCAAAAATGAGTTTTAATTTCACATAAGGATCTTTGTACTTCTTGAGTACGAGTTCGTTGAGCTGTATAAACTCCATTTTTTTATCGACCACGCGGATGAGGCCGAAACCCATAATTGTGGTTCCTGGATCAATACCTAGGATGACTTTTTCTGATTTCAAAATTAGTACTGCTTTTTCAACTTGTGCATATGGATTTAATCAACAAATCTAGTCAATCTAAAGCGTATTCTCAGACTATTTGAATCAAACAGGTGCTCCTTAAACCTTTTAAATTAACGAGCAGTTAAAAGTAAAAATCCTATATTTATGATAAATTCATAACGATGAAAACCTTAAACCTGGATCTTCCTGAAAATATAGATGTAAAGGACTTTGAACTGAGCATGATTCTTGCTTCAAAACTTTATGAAGATGGCAAACTTTCTTCCGGTCAAGCTGCAAAACTAGCAGGTTTAAGCAAAAAAGCTTTTTTGGAGCTTCTGGGCGTTTATGGTGTTTTGTTTATGAGCAGCTCCATTTCAGATTTACAAAACGATCTGGATAATGCCTAAAAATGTAATCGCAGATACGAGCAGTTTGATTCTTTTTGACAAAATAGATCAACTTGAAATTCTGCATGAAGTGCATTCAACACTATACATAACACCAGAAATACAATGAGAATTTGATGAAACACTTCCAGAATGGATTGTTGTAAAAACACCAAAAAACAAAGTGTACCAATCCTTCTTAGAAACTCAAATCGACAAAGGTGAATCTAGCGCTATTGCCCTTGCTGTGGAAATGAATGATTGCCTTATAATTCTTGATGATCTAAAAGCAAGAAAACTTGCAGCACAACTAAATTTAAGAATAACAGGCGTTCTTGGCGTAATTCATAAAGCAAAACAGTTAAAATTAATGATGCTGTAAAACCAATTGTGCAAAAATTAGTAGCAACCAACTTTAGAATTTCAGATAAGATAGTATCAGAATTGTTTAAAGTCAACAACGAACTTTAAAACCCAAATTTTAGGAATGTATTTAATACAATGGAATTTATCCTTATACTTCTAATTCTTTTTTACTGCCTCATTATCATATTTTTAAGTATTGGTTTTTCTTTTCAAAAATCTGAAGAGATTATTGAAATAAACCAGCCTAAAGTTAAAACCACCTTTTCAATCTGTATTGCTTTCCGAAATGAATCCGAAAATCTCCTCGCTCTTTTAAAGTCTCTTTCTCAGTTAAATTATCCGAAAAATCTATTTGAAATTATTCTGATAAACGATCATTCTACCGATAATTCTATTGAAATAATCACCGATTTATGCCTTAAAAACACAGATTTTAAGCCGAAAATAACCGTTTTAAGCCTAAAACCAACTTCAGCAAGCGGAAAAAAAGCGGCGCTGACCTTGGCAATTCAGCAGGCTAAAAACGAATTTATTATTATCACAGATGCAGATTGTATCGCGCCCGTAAGTTGGCTTTACGATCTTAACGCCTATATTTTACAAAATCAAAAGACATTTATCGCTGGACCGGTTGCGCTTTTGGAAACCTCAGCTTCATTTTTGAACCGCTTTCAGCAGTTGGACTTTTTGAGCTTGCAGGGCGCGACAATCGGCGCTTTTGGTCTAAAAAAACCGTTTCTCTGCAACGGCGCCAACCTCACTTTCGCAAAAGCGGAATTTTTTAGGCTAAAGGGATATGAAGGAAATCAAGAAATCGCTAGCGGTGACGATCTGTTTTTAATGCAGAAATTTTTAAAGGATAATCCAGAAAATGTGGGTTATTTAAAATCTAGAAACAGCATCGTTTTTACCCAACTACAGCATAACTGGAGCCAACTTATAAACCAGCGCAAACGCTGGGCGGCAAAAGCCTCCACTTATCAAAATACAATTGCTACTTTGGTAAGTTGGGCGGTTTTATTAGGCAATTTCGCTTCTATTTTGGCCATTTTTTACCTTAAAACGTCCAATTTTCTAATTGGCATTTTATTTTTAAAAATCCTTATCGATTTTATATTGATCGCGCAAGCCGCTCATTTTTTTGGTAAAAAGGAGCATTTATTGGCCTATTTGGGCAGTTTTTTGGTTTATCCGTTTTTTACGGTTTACATCGCTGTCAGCAGTCAGTTGCAGACTTTTGAATGGAAAGGGCGCAACTTGAAGAAATAGTTTTATTCTACCTTGATCACGACCGGCATTTTAAACGCGGTGCGCACCGGAATTCCCCGTTTTATGGCCGGATAGATTTTAGGCAGCGAGTCCATGCTCTGGTAAAGCCATTCCTTCATCTGCGGAATCTTTTGCGCTAGAGAATCAGGGATTTTTATAGCATTGATTTTGGCCTCGCCGGAAGCAGAAATACCTAGGTCAAGCCAAATTGTATCTCGAATAGGTTCAGAGAAAATAAGGATTTTGGTAGCCAGAAACTGCTGAAAATTAGTACTCAGTCCGCGTTCAAAACAGTTACGCCGCTCGCTTCGAACATTCAGCGCTTCGCATCCCTCAAAAGTGGGGTATTCATCAACTTCCTTCATATCGATTTCCTTAAGCTCTTCAGCCAGAATTGTTTCCGAAGAAACTTTTTTTGTCTCCATATTCCTGCATCCAGCAAAGCTGATGAGGAATAAGAACATTAAGAAAAATTGGGTTTTCATACGCTGAAAAATACAAATTTTAGGCAATAAAGATAAACTTATAGACGGTAACCAAATCCAAATTCTACCGCTTCGGCTTTTGCACCGTGAGCGTGTAGAGTTACAGCTGCAAATATATTTTCGGTAAAATAGCGCTTTAGACCCAGCCGATTGTAAACGCGGTTTTCAAATTCATAGGGCCAATATACATAATAGCCCAGATGTGATACAAAAGCGATCTTGTTAAACCGCAGTTCGTGACCCACAAAAATTCCTACGCGTTTCCAGTCTTCATCTCCGCTTACGCCAAGTTCTGGGAATGATGCGGCTTGCAGCTTAATTAATTCTTTCAAAAAAGTGCCAAAAAACATATCTACGCCGCCCAGAATCGTGCTTTTATGACTCAGCCTTTTATCTACAAAAAACCCCAAATCATAAAAAGGATATCGCCCCTGACCTACAATATCACTTTCATTAATACCTGTGCGAAAGACAAAATTATAGGCGAGCGGCTCCGTATAGTTGTCGGTTGCTTCCCGCGGAATGTATGCAGGAAAATTTTCATGATCTAGATTATAGGTTGCACCAATGTTAAAACCCAATGAATTCGTACTATTGTTTGGCGCACGCAAGTTTGCATTAGAATAATGCACGATGTTAAAACCTGCATTTAGTCCGAACCCTTTATAAATATTCTGCTTATCGTAGCGCAGGGCAATATAAGTAGAACTCAGCAAGTGCGTACCGTAAGCGTTGTTGATATAATTTTTCTCCGGGTCGTAGGGATTACTGGTGTAAGCGATACCCTGCCCAATGCGGAAATAGGCATTTCGGTTTAAAAAATAAAAATTCATGTGACCGTAAAGTCCTATATTTTTTCCTAAATATTCATTGTGCAGATTTTGATAAGTCATTGAAAACCCCCAATCAGGATAATTATAACGCCGTTCCCAAGCGTTAAAACCATAGGTTTTTCGGTTATAACTGATGATAAAACCTGTGGGATGACCAGTGATCAAGTGGTTGATATCTGGATTGTGCTCTAGAATGCTTCCATAGAAAAAGGAAGCGTCAAACATGATCGGTCTTTGTTCCTCTTGAGAAAAACCCGCGTAAGCATTAAAAAAAAGTAAAAGGGTAAAGATTAATCTCATGTACATCACTGTATTTCAAAAATAAGCTTTCCTGTAAAACGTTCAACAACCTCAACTTTAGGAGGCCTATTTACCGAAATAAGATCGCCAGGACCGGTTATTATACCGTTCAAGCTATTTTGTGGGTTCACTATTATTTTATTTGCAGACCTATGAAAAACTTCCACAAATTGGGCAATAAGTTCTTGACTTTCTAGCCTCGCCGTTTTATCTGGAAAATTCACATTGAGCCTGTCAGTACTACCTTTAAGCTTAAAAAACGCTTTGCCATTAGCAGATAATGCAAGTTGCTTCGTTTCCAAAATAAGGTCAAAACCACCGCTGTTGTAAAAAACAGCACTGTCTGCGTCCAGTGTATTGCTATCCAACCGTAAATTGGGAAAGCTTAAAACACCTTCTCCAACAACGTCATATACAGAAGCATTGCGAACTTTATTAAGTCGCGGCGTTGTCACGATAAGTTTTGTGATCCCGTACTCTCGTGTGAGATTACACCCGTCATCGTACCGAGCAATGAGTAGGCTATCCCGAACCTCCAACTGCACTTCGTCAATAATATTTTTGCCGCTTTGTACAAAGATGCGCTGCTCGTCGCCTTGTCTGAGTAGCAATTGCAAATCGCCTTCCACTTGTATTTGATTGAAAGAATTCAGGTCAAATTCTTGGGTTACTGAATCTCCAGCGGTCTTTAAACAGGGAGCGGAATTTTCTGAATCACACGAACCGAAGCAAATTAGAAAAAAAATGTAGAATATTTTATTCAATGGAAATCAGATAATGCCATTGCAGCTGTTATTGCGGCTTATTGCCTAGAGCCCGCAAATTAATGTAAAAATATACAGATACTACACGATTTTGTAACAGCTTGTTTAAAGTCAATTTATAGTGATTTTCCATAATTTGTCGTTTTTAGATAAGTATAAAAATTTGGAAATATCAGGATATACCAAATTTTAGGCAATGCCAACGTTTACTAAGGACGGTAAATTAAAAGAAATCCGTTTATCTAAATCCTGAGATCACAGCTGCTTTCGTAAGAAATCACTTTATATAATAAGACGTACTTCCCCTAAATCCTCCATGCTGAATTTTGCATTCTTACCGGGCGTACCTACAAACATATAATTTACGGGAATGCGCCAGCGTTCTGAAAGCTCCTTGATCTTGGCGGCATTAAAGACTCCCT
Organism: Flavobacteriales bacterium; assembly: GCA_038199845.1. Classification (GTDB taxonomy): domain Bacteria; phylum Bacteroidota; class Bacteroidia; order Flavobacteriales; family Flavobacteriaceae; genus Leeuwenhoekiella. The sequence goes on along the minus strand of JBBPYO010000329.1, from coordinate 15,129 downwards.
CTTCGATAATGTATTCAATATCAATTGTGGGGTAAGCTCTGTTCAGCACTTCCAGATCCCTGCGCGTACCGCTATCATCGTAACCTTTGCCCTGCACAGAAACTATCTTCACACGATGCGTGGGCTCGTTTTTCTGTATATATAGCATCACTCGGTTCAATATTTCCACATTATCCAGATGGGTGAAAAAAACGATCTGATGACTGTTTATTTCTGCCAGTTTTCCTTTTAATTTACGCGACCAGCGGTTAAAAAATTCATTTTCACTCCTAAAAAAGTAACTTAAGGAACTCAATGTGGCCCGTAAAATCTGGATACGAAAAAGCATAAAATAAACCACAAATAAGGTAGGTGCCATATATTCCAAAAAAATAATGAAATAAGCTGGGTTGAGCACTAAATTACCTATTATGGCCAGTCCCACCGCGGTAATGGCTATGAACAGCGACCACCAGCCAGCACGTTCTGGGCGCACCAATGGCCTTCGCTCTGTCTTCAGCAGGATATTACCAACACCAAAAAGAATCATGACCGATAAAAAAGCAATGGTGTAAACCCCGGCAAGTTTAGCCAACTCGCCATGCGTAATGAATAAAATAGAAGTACACAGACCGAAAAACAGGATAAATACGAAATATGGACTATTGCTTTTATTTTTCTTTAATAGGAAACTGGGCAGAATCCCGTCTAGCGCCATACGTTCCATCAAGCCGCCCACGCCCACGTAGGAAGTCAGCACTGCACCGCTGAGAACGAGCGCCGCATCTACACCAACTAAAAGCGAAAGCCAGTTACCGCCCGAAAGTTCTCCCATAAGGCTCAAAAGCGCATCCTGGTTATCGTTTACGGTGGCCACCGGAATAATAACCAGCGCTAGAAAAGCCAGCAACGGATTAAAGACACTCACTACGATCCACATATTACGGAGGGTTTTAGGAAAAACCCCTTTTTTCTGCTCCTCAACAAAGTTGGCCGAAGTTTCAAAACCGCTAATACCGAGCATAGCCGCCGAAAAACCAAAGAATAGCGCCTGCACGATTCCGCCTTCAACAGGGAGTTTAAAGTTGGCAAAAAGAATTTCAAAACCGATATTAAAGATGTAATAACCACAAAATCCTACCAGTAAAGTAAGCGATGTCAAATGAAAGAGAAATATAAAAACCGCCACTTTTGAAGACTCTCCAATCCCAAGAATCACAATACCCATAAAAAGGAGCAGCAAGCCGATGGTAGTGGGCAGCACAGGGATAATCTCCCAAATACTGTGAGCATATTTTACGCCCTCACTGGCCGAAATTACCGCTGTGGCCATATATGAAATAACCGTAAGCGCAGCCGCCAGCGAGGCCACTGATTTTGTGGAGGTATTTAAAAGCGCATTATACGCACCACCATTGAGAGGAAGTGCGCCCACTACTTCCCCATAAATACTGCGAAAAAGAAAAAGCACCCCCGCAACCATAAGTAACGAGATCCACGCGTACTGGCCAGCATAAACAATGGCAAGGGCAGATACATAGAGACAGGAAGAACTTATATCGTTACCACAAATAGCGGTAGCTTCGAGCTGATTGAGCTTTTTTTTAGGCATGATCTGATTTATAATTTCAAGGTTCTATTTCGCTTAAGAAAATTATAATATAATACCTGATACTGAAAGGATATCATCTTTTTTTATATGTACATCCGTTATTCTTCCTAATTGTAGTTTCAACAACGTCGAACAGGAAGCGACCCGTCAAAGAAACGGCCAGAAATCCATAAAAATGGTCGAAAATCGGACTTATTTAGTCAAAAAATGACCCATTTTATGAATATCCGCAATTAGTCTTAGAAATAGTTCTGGACATTTTGTCCCAATAACTATCGGGATTGTTCCAACATGACATTCCAATCTTGAAAGTCAGAAAATTGCGTAATTTAACCCTGAAATAAATTCAAGATGACGCTGCCTTGGACATTTAGCAGATATTCATCCAATTTTCATCAAAACGATAATACTAAATTAAAACTAGATTTTGCGTTAGGGATTGAAGTGAATCTGGTTACACCTATTGGAAGGAGGCCTTTTTGCGAGGAACGAGCAAAAAGATTGCAACGTAAAACCCAACCCGCAGGGAACGCACTAAAAACAATTAAAATAATTAAAAACAATTAGAAAGTCAAAAAAACGCAATGAATTTCGGTAAGGATAACATTCATATTTAACACTTAGCGGATATTCAATTTTTTATCAATTAACAGGAGTAAAATCGCCAATAAGCTAATAAAATCAACACTTTACAAGCGTATCCCTAAGCCAAACTCTACCGCTTCCGCCTTGGCGTAATGCGATTTTAGAGTGACAGATAAAAATATCTTATCGGTTAGGTAGCGTTTGAGGCCGCCCCTAAAATAAATCCTATTCTCAAAATCATAGGGATAATACACATAATATCCCACTTGGGTTACAAAGGCAATTTTATTAAACCGTAATTCGTGGCCGGCAAACAGGCCGATGCGCTTCCAGTCTTCATCGCCATTCACATCAAATTCCGGAAAAGCAATGCCTTTGTAGGCAATTTCATTTTTTAAGAATTTAGAGAAGAAAAAATCAACCCCCGCCTGCAGGGTACTTTTGTGATTAATGCGCTTGTCAACAAATGAAGAAACCACAAGAAACGGCTCTTGACCCAGCCCCACATAGTCACTTTCATTAGCGCCACTACGCAGCACGAGATTAAAGCGAACCGGTTCTTCAAAACTTGTTTTTTTTTGTGGAATATAAGCGGGGAATTCACTTTCTTCCAGCTGGTAATTGAGTCCTACATTAAAAGCGAAAGTGTTTGTACTCGCGTTTGGAGCTCTGATATTTGCATTGGAATAATGCACCAGCGATAATCCCGCTTGCAGACCAATTTTGCCCAGAATATTGGGTTTTTTATAGTTCAGCATTAAATAGGTAGAACTCAGTAGTTTGCTACCGTAAGCAGTGTTTCTAAAATTGTTTTCCAGATCAAAGGGATTGCTGGCAAATGCCACGCCCTGCCCTATGCGCGCCATGATACGCCGGTTTAAAAAGTAAAAATTAAAATGGCCATAAAGCCCATAATTCTGCCCTAGAGCCTCATTTCTTAGATCTTGAAATACAAAAGAAGCGCCATAATCTGGATAATTGTAACGTCGCTCCCAGTCGTTAAAACCGTACGTTTTGCGGTTGTAGCTTAAAATAATTCCAGTGGGATGTCCCGTTATGAGATCTGCAATCTCTGTATTGTGCTCGAGGATCGTACCGTAATAAAAACTGGCATCTACACTGTAGGGTTTTTGTTCTTCAACTTGACCAAATAAAAAAGAGCCCCAAAATAGGGCAATCACAATTTTATAATTCATTAAAACCGGCTAAGCGGTAAATATATCAAAATGGAATCGTTTTTACTAAGCCAATTTCTAACCTCCCAGCGCCATTTTTTAATTAAAAAACCTAATTTTTCATACCAACTAACACCGCTCTTTTTAAAACAATGCTGAGGCGATCGCTTTAATATTGTCACTTTTCCCCATGGAATAATAATGCAGTACAGGAACACCATATTCCATAAGCTCCTTAGATTGTTGGATACAGAATTCTATACCAACTTCACGCACTTCCTTATTGCTCTTACAGCTTTCTACCGCTTCTATAAGGGATTCTGGGAGATCAATGTTAAAAACCTGTGGCAACAGCTGTAAATGTCGTTCTACCGCCAGAGGTTTAATGCCGGGAATTATTGGAACGGTAATTCCTTCTGCACGGGCCAATTCTACAAATTCAAAATACTTCTGGTTATCAAAAAACATCTGCGTTACTACATAATGCGCACCCGCTTCTATTTTTTGTTTTAAACGTTTAAGATCACTTTTTAAAGATGGCGATTCCAAATGTTTTTCAGGATAGCCGGCAACGCCTATGCAAAAATCCGCGCAGTTTTTAGACTCCACCCGGTCGTTGAGATACTGACCACAGCTCATTTCACGTAATTGCTCCACGAGCCCCAGCGCATAATCATGACCACCTTTTGTAGGTTCAAAATACTGCTGTTCCTTCATGGCATCACCGCGCAACGCCATTACATTATCGAGGCCCAGATAATGGCAATCCACCAGAAGATATTCGGTTTCTTCTTTTGTGAAGCCGCCACAAAGCACGTGCGGCACAGTATCAACATTATATTTATGGGCAATCGCAGCGCAAATCCCCAGTGTACCGGGCCGCATACGTGTAATTTTCTTATCGAGCAGGCCGTCTCTTTCTATGTAAATATATTCTTCGCGCGAGGTAGTGACATCTATAAATGGCGGGTTAAACTCCATTAATGGATCTATGTTGTCATAGAGTTCCTGAATGCTACTCCCTTTTTTCGGTGGAATAATTTCAAATGAAAATAATGTTTTCCCCTCTGCTTGCTTGATGTGATCTGTTACTTTCATAGTATATTCCAGTTAAGAGCTTGTTTAAACTGACTCCTTTTTGATTTCCAATATTTTACGAACCGTGGCGTTGTCTAAAAATGGGTGAATATCTCGATATTCCCAAATTTTTATACTTAGCCAGAACCAAAAACTATAGAAAATCACTTTGAATTGACTTTAAACAAGCTCTAAGCCTTTATGGCCTAAGATTTTATATTAATTGTTTTTAGGCGTTCGGGCGGGCTATTCGCTGCAATTCCTCGCTCCTCGTTCCTCGGGCTGCGGGATTTCCGCTACTATCCCTAACGCTAATGATCCTGCTTTTAATTATTTTTGTAATAAGCAAGGTCAATCATCTGCAATATTTGGATTTAACCATTTTTCCGCTTCGTGGTAAGGGATATTTTTCCGCGTTGCAAAATCCTCCACTTGATCTTCCTTGATTTTGCCCAGACCAAAATATCGCGCTTCCCGATTACCAAAATAATATCCACTTACCGAAGCCGCCGGCCACATCGCCAGACTTTCGGTCAACTCAACACCTATGTTTTCATTGACTTTAAGCAGCTCCCAGATCGTGAGCTTTTCCAAATGATCTGGACAAGCAGGATACCCCGGCGCCGGCCGAATACCGCGGTAATCTTCTTTGATTAAAGCAGTATTGTCCAGGTTTTCATCAGCGGCGTAACCCCAATCTATTTTGCGTACCTGTTTGTGTAAATATTCGGCAAAAGCCTCTGCGAAGCGATCTGCCAGTGCTTTCACCATAATACTGTTATAATCATCAAGCTCTTTTTCATATCCTTCAGCCAGTTTTTGGGTGCCAAAACCAGTACTCACACAAAAAAATCCAATATAATCTGTAATCCCGGTTTCCTTCGGCGCGATAAAATCGGACAGGGCGATATTTGGTCTTCCTGTCGCTTTTTTACTTTGCTGGCGCAATGTTCTGAACATAAAGGTTTCGGCATTCCTGGTGCCATCTCCTTTAAAATAGACTTCAATGTCATCATCATTTACGGTATTTGCTTCAAATAGCCCGTAAATTCCCTTGGCGCTCAGTAGTTTCTCATCCATAATTTTATTCAGGATCACTTTCGCGTCAGCAAAAAGTTCACGTGCCTGAGCGCCCACTACCTCGTCTTCCAAAATATCGGGATAACGCCCGTGCAGATCCCAACTCCTAAAAAACGGCGACCAGTCAATATACGGTTCCAGCTGGCGGAGATCAATATCATCAATAACCTGTATGCCCGGTTTATTTGGTTTAAAAACAACCGATTTCTCCCAATCCAACTCCCATTTATTAGCACGGGCATCGGCAAGGCTCAAATATTCCTTTTTACGGCCACGGCTCAAAAACTTATCTCTAAAAACGGAATAATCTTCCTTAATTCCCGCCATATATATTTTTGCCGAAACAGGATTGAGCAGGTCTCCCACTACCGTTACCGCCCGAGAGGCATCATTTACATGCACCACCGCGTGCTGGTATTCGGGATCTATCTTTACCGCAGTATGTGCCTTGCTAGTTGTGGCACCGCCTATTAACAAAGGCACCGTAAAATCCTGGCGTTTCATCTCTTTGGCCATAAAGACCATTTCATCAAGTGAAGGTGTAATCAGACCGCTGAGACCAATAATATCCACATTATTTTCTTTCGCGGCAGCGATGATCTTTTCCGGTGGCACCATGACGCCCAGATCTACGATCTCATAATTGTTACAGGCAAGAACCACACTCACGATATTTTTGCCAATGTCGTGTACATCTCCTTTAACTGTAGCCATTAAAATCTTATTTGATTTAACGACTGCATCCTCTTTTGGCGGATTTTTTAATTTTTCCTCTTCAATGTATGGCAGAAGATAAGCAACCGCTTTTTTCATTACCCGCGCGCTTTTCACCACTTGGGGCAGGAACATTTTACCGCTGCCAAAAAGGTCTCCTACCACATTCATGCCTATCATGAGATGGCCTTCAATTACTTCAATGGGTGCGGGCGCCTCTTGACGCGCCTGCTCAATGTCTTCTAAGACATACTCATCGATACCTTTTACCAGCGCCCTTGTGATTCTTGCCTGGAGTGGCTCTTCACGCCAGGAAAGGTCAACCTCTTTTTCCTTATTTTTCCCTTTTACGGTTTCGGCAAGTTCAAGTAGGCGCTCTGTGGCGTCATCGCGACGGTTAAGGATTACATCTTCTACATGCTCCAGCAATTCCTGTGGAATATCATCGTAAACCTCAAGCATAGCAGGGTTTACGATACCCATATTCATTCCTGCTTTTACGGCGTGGTACAAAAATACCGAGTGCATCGCCTCGCGCACCTTATCATTACCTCTAAAACTGAAGGAAACATTACTCACACCGCCGCTCACACTGGTGTAGGGCAGGTTTTTGCGCACCCAGGTTGTCGCTTTGATAAAATCTACCGAACCGTTATTATGTTCATCCATTCCCGTGGCCACGGGAAAAATGTTAAGGTCAAAAATGATATCCTGTGGCGGAAATTTTACTGTATTTACCAAAATATCATAACTGCGCTTTGCAATTTCTATGCGTCTCTCATAATTATCGGCTTGCCCCGTTTCATCAAAGGCCATTACGATTACCGCAGCGCCGTATCTTCTTATTTTCTTAGCATGGTCAATAAACTCTTTTTCCCCTTCCTTGAGACTGATACTGTTCACCACAGATTTACCCTGCACAACTTTTAAACCGGCCTCGATAATTTCCCATTTTGAGCTGTCTATCATGATGGGCACGCGGGCGATATCTGGCTCGGCAGCAATAAGGTTTAAAAACCTGACCATGCTCCGCTTTCCATCAAGAAGTCCGTCATCCATATTGACGTCAATAATCTGGGCACCGCCTTCAACTTGATGACGGGCCACAGCTAAAGCCTCGTCAAATTTTTCTTCCTTTATCAAACGTAAGAACATGCGCGATCCTGCAACATTTGTGCGTTCGCCCACATTGATAAAATTACTTTCTGGAGTAGCAATTAGGGGTTCCAGACCGCTAAGGGTAAGCTGTGGTGTGATTTTTGGAAGCTGCTCGTCGGGATCTTTCATAAGTGGTTCCTAATTACAGGTTTTCTTATTATATTTATTGATATTGTTAATCTTTAAGGTCTAAAAAATAAAATGACATGTTCAATTAAGCGTGTTTTATTGCTTAAAATGACTTTTTTGACCTGAAAACGGCATTTTTTGACCTGAAAATGATCTTATTTAGATTTGGGCTAAAACAGGAATTTGTCTGGGTTTAAAGTCTTTGGCCACCGTTGCAATTATTTTGATATGTTCTGGCGTTGTGCCGCAACATCCGCCAATAATATTTATGAGTCCTTTTTCTAGATATTCCCTAACTTGTTTTGCCATTTCTTGCGGACTCTGGTCATATTCGCCAAAGGCATTTGGAAGACCGGCGTTTGGATAGGCAGAAATGGCGCATTGTGCCCTTTTTGAAACGATTTCCAAATAAGGAGTAAGCTGTTCTGCTCCCAGCGCGCAGTTAAAACCCACTGATAATAACGGCAAATGCCCTATAGAAATCAAAAAAGCTTCAGCGGTCTGTCCAGATAATGTTCTTCCTGAAGCATCCGTAATTGTTCCACTCACCATTACAGGCACGTCTATACCACGCTCTTCCTTGAGCTCATCAATAGCAAAAAGAGCTGCTTTCGCGTTGAGCGTATCAAAAACCGTTTCCACCAGTAAGATATCAACTCCACCATCCAAGAGCGCTTCGGCCTGTTGTCTATACGCCATGCGCAATTCATCAAACGTGATGGCTCGATAACCGGGATCGTTCACATCTGGTGACATGCTAGCGGTTTTATTGGTAGGACCCATCGCACCAGCTACAAAACGCGGTTTGTCAGGATTTTTTTGAGTAAATTCATCCGCTACCTGCTTTGCTATTTTGGCACTTTCATAATTGAGGTCATAAACAAGTGCTTCCATACCATAATCTGCCATGGCAATTGTGGTACCCGAAAAAGTATTGGTCTCTACAATATCTGCACCCGCCTCAAAATATTTGCGATGCACTTCGGCAATGGCGTCGGGCTGCGTGAGCGAAAGCAAATCGTTATTGCCCTGCACAGATGAAGGCCAATCTTTGAACCGCTCGCCGCGGAAATCGGCTTCTTGAAATTTATAGCGCTGTAACATGGTACCCATGGCGCCGTCAAGAATAAGTATACGTTGTTCTAAAGCCTCTTGTAGTGCACTCATATTTTATTTCTAAACTATTATACTTATGATCTAAAGCTTGCCCCAACAAAAGCGCGAAGGGGCTACTTGAACTTACAGAACGAAAAAAGTTAACAGAAAAGAACCAGAAGACTGGGTTTATGTTATCTATCCCACTTTTAAAATAAGTGATATGTGGGTAGAATGTAGCACCTTCTCTAAAATGTATAGAGGGTTGCTAAGGCTTCAGCGGGTCTAACCCCTCTGCCTTTCTTGATAACCTAATTCAATAAGCAATGAACTAATTACAACAAAGATTGTAAAACACAATTTATAAAAACAATAAAATACCATAAATTTTTAATTAAAGATTTTATAATTAAAAACCAGTGTAATTTGAATTATAGAAATAACGATTAAATGCTTAAAATATGGATTAAATAGACTAAAAACGTCATTTACTGTAAATCGCTATAGATATTATCAGAATTTTCGTTTACCTTTATGATATCCAATTTTATAAAGCTGACTCGTATGCAAACTACTACAAATACCTCTCTACAAATGCACCCAGTCCGTTTTAAGGTGGTTGATTATGAGGATGCTTCAATGCAGGTGAAGGATATTTATGACGACACAAAAAAAACATTACAGCTGCCTTTTGTGCTCAATTGGTTTAAATGTCAAGGAGATAATGCCACTCTGCTTGCTGGCAACTGGGCAAAGTTAAAATCCACTCTTATGCAAGGTGAAGTGCCCAATGTACTTAAACAATTGATCATCTTCAATGCTTCAAGAGAGAGAGGCTGTAAATACTGTACAGAAGTACATGGTATTTTTGCGGATAGCATGAGCAAAATGATTAGTGATAACGAGAACTTTAAGGTGACCGAAAACCTAAATTCTGCAATTATACCAGAGAGTTACCGCATCGCGATTAAGGTTGTCACCAAAGCTGCGCTGGCTTCTTCCCAAATTACAGATGCCGATTTTCAGGAACTTCATGACGCAGGTTTTGACAGGCAGGAAATACAGGAGCTTATGGCGCAGGCTGATCTTGTAAATATGCTTAACACCTTCGCCGAAATATCTGGAATTAAATTAGATAATGAATTACTAAAGGCACGGGCATAGGCTCAAAAGGTGGATATTTCTTCGATAAAATACAGAATTACTTACGATGCATTCTCAAAATTTTCGGCTAGTATTAGTAAGGCGGAAGATATAGAGACCCTTGCGGAAATTGTACATAAAAAATCGAAATATTTATTTGACTATAAGCTTTTAAGGATAGCCATAAACACTAGAGAAAAAGTTACTGTTTTAAATTTTACCGCAGAAACAGCAATATACTGTGATGATAATCCCTCACTCTACGCTTATGAGCTTGAGCTTCTTGACAACCAAATTCCTTTCTGTAGAAAACAGGAAGAAAAAATCTTTGACGCGCAGGTAGTACAAGTTACTAATATGAATCCTTTACTCTGGGGATGGCATTTTCAATACAATAACCTTAACGTATGCGCCTCAATACTGGCTGATGATTCTAAAAAATTTGTCAAAAGTGATATTGAAATCCTGACCCTTTTAGTGGATGCGGTAATTACTAAATTTAAGGAGCTGCAATTTAAAAAAGAATTAGAGCATAAAAATCAAAACCTCAAAGAAGCGTTTCTGCTCATTGAAAAAAAGAATATTGAAATTAGCCGGATTGTAGATAATCAAAAAACTATAATCGCAACACGCACTAGAGAGTTGCTTCGGAAAAATTACAAGCTTTTAAAAATATCAAAATTAAATGCGCACAACGTTCGTGAACCACTAAGTAGAATCTTGGGAATTGTAGAAATCATAGATCATTTGACCACCGAGGAATTACATAGTGAAGCGCTGGCTTATCTTAAGGAATCTGCTCAAGAGTTAGACTGTACCTTGCAGCAAATCATTGAAATGAGTACCAAAGAAATCGACAACTTTGCTCTAGAATGATACAATCATTGGAAAAATTAAAACAAAAATTGGACATCTTTCTAGTAGATGATCAGAAGATCACCAATTTCATCAACAAAAAGTTGATGAATATATCTGGTGTTGGACAACAGATTTACGATTTCATAAACCCACGAAAAGCTTTAGAAGAGCTAGAGATTAGGAAGCCCCATCTAATTCTCCTAGACTTAAACATGCCCGATATAGACGGCTGGGAGTTTCTGGAACAGATGAAAAATTATAAAACTACGGCAAAAGTTGTAATTGTCACCTCTAGCACGAGCAAATTAGACATCCAAAAGGCAAAAAAGTATGATCGCGTCATTCATTACCTTATAAAACCACTAAATACTCACGCTATAGAGGAGCTGATTATCGCCTATGAAAGCCAATAATTGGCCTAAAAACCTAATTTTGATGATCTTCTATCACGAATTATTCTATACTTTGTACCACCGCTTTTTCGGCTTCTTTACGGGAACCGTCAAAACCGTCAACTCCTGAAACTGTGGTATATTTCATCACGTAGCGCTTGCCCGGATTAATGATTTGAAACGCCGCTTGACACATCATCGTTGCTTCGTGAAAACCACAAAGAATTAATTTGAGTTTACCAGGATATGTATTTACATCGCCAATAGCGAAAATACCGGGAATATTGGTCTGATAATCGAGTGAATTATCCACTTTTATGGCATTTTTCTCGATCTCAAATCCCCAGCCTGCAATGGGACCCAGTTTTGGCGAAAGTCCAAATAATGGAATAAATGCATCTGCTTCAATGCTAAATTCTTCATCATTTTGTTGGACTATAATGGCATCCAGTTGATCTTCGCCAGCTAGACCTACTACTTCGGCAGGGGTAATCAAGGTAATCTTGCCCAGTAATTTGAGTTCACGCACTTTCTCAACAGAATCCAACGCTCCGCGGAATTCATTTCTACGGTGAATAAGCGTAACTTCTTCCGCGATATTGGCCAAGAAAATCGCCCAGTCCAGAGCAGAATCACCGCCACCCGCAATCACCACTTTCTTATCGCGATACACCTCAGGATCCTTGATCATATAAGCCACTCCTTTATCTTCAAATTTATGAATATTGGGAATGGGCGGTTTGCGAGGCTCAAAACTCCCCAGACCACCAGCAATTGCTACTACTGGTGCTTGATGCTGCGTACCTTTGTTTGTGGTTACAATAAAACTGCCGTCCTCTTGTTTCTCAATGGTCTGTGCACGTTCACCCAGCGTAAAACCAGGTTGAAACTGTTTGCCTTGTTCCATTAAGTTAGTTACGAGATCTCCCGCAAGTACTTCCGGAAATCCAGGAATATCATAAATGGGTTTTTTGGGGTAAATTTCGGCAAGTTGACCCCCTGGCTCTGCTAACGCATCGATAATATGGCATTTTAACTTCAGTAGTCCTGCTTCAAATACCGTAAATAGCCCCGTGGGCCCTGCTCCTATTATTAATATATCTGTTTTTATCATAATTTCCTTCCCCTCTGTTCCCTTCCCAAAAGGAGGGGAACAAAGGTTTTTTTTAATTATACTTTATTTTTTATAATTCTCATTCTGTATTTCCAAAGCCTCATCCACATTATCGTGCGCGTTTGAAGTTCCTCCTTTGAAGTTTAAGGGAGCTACAAGTCCCTTAGTAAATTCGTTCAGTTGCTCCACCTTCTGCTCAAAATCGCCTTTAATCGTTTTTCGATATTCGTTGATGTTTTTTACCATATCGTCAATATCTTCTGGAATTACCTCCTCAAAAAATTGACGCAGCCGCTTTGCGGTAGTGGGCGATTGTCCATTTGTAGAAATCGCAATTTTCACATGTCCTTTAGTCACTATTCCTCCCATATAAAAGTCGCACAATTCAGGTACATCTGCAATATTAGCAAGCACAAAGCGCTTTCTTGCACCTTTATAGACTCTTTTATTCACTTTGGGGCTATCGGTTGTTGCGATTACAATATGCCGTTTTTTCAGCATTTTCGGTTTGTATTTCTTTTTAGTCATTTTCACATTATGCTTAGTCGCCAATGCAATGGTTTCTTCCCTAAAAAAAGGAGAAACCAATTCTACCTGCGCATCAGGACTGGATTTCAGCAAAAAAGTGAGTTTTTCTAAAGCCACATTACCCCCACCCACAATCAGAATCTGTAGATTCCGTACTTTTAAAAAAACCGGGTATAAGGTATTTCTTTCTTCGCCTATAATCATGCTACTTGTTCTCCTACTTGTTGTTTAATCATTGCCAGCTGTTGTCTATGGTTTACAACGTCACCAATAATAATAATCGCCGGGTTGGCAAGTTCATTTTCAGCAACTATATCTTCGATGGAATCTATAGTTCCAACACCTATTTTTTCATCAATAGTTGTTCCATTTTGAATTATTGCAACTGCAATGTCATTTTTTCCGCTTTTGCGGAATAAATCGCAAATCTCAGCTAATTTACTCATTCCCATTAGAATAACCACGGTTGCAGAAGATTGTGCTGCCAGCGCAACATCGCCCGAAATTTTATGATCTTTAGTCGTTCCGGTAATCACCCAGAAACTCTCTGAACTTCCTCTTTTAGTCAATGGGATATTTTGATAGGCCGGCACTGCAAACGACGAAGAAATTCCAGGTACCATTGCCACCTCGATACCTTGTGCAGCGGCAGTTTCCATCTCTTCTGCCCCACGGCCAAAAATAAACGGATCGCCGCCCTTTAACCGAACCACATGCCCATGTGACTGTGCCCGACTCACAATCAAGTCGTTGATCTGCTTCTGCTGATAGGCATAACAACCTTTGCGCTTCCCAACAAAAATGAGTTCTGCATTTGTGGCATAGTCTAATAATTCTGGATTCACCAAGGCGTCATAAAGTACTACGTCAGCACTCTGTAGCGCTTTGACAGCTTTGAGGGTTATTAATTCTGGATCGCCGGGACCTGCGCCCACCACCGTAAGTTTTGCTTTTTTAGTTTGCATGACTCAATTGGCTTTTCCGATACAAATCCACACTATTAAAAAAGGTATTCGCCTCTTCCAAATATGCTTCGGCAAATTCTCTTGTAGGTTCGTTTTCTTTAATCTGATAAATTAGCTCTGAGAACGATTTATCGCCTGTTACGGAAGTATTTTCACCGAAGGTTTTATCAAATTCGGCAATAATATTAGCTTGCGTATTTGTTCTAATATCTTCTGAAAGAAGTATCGCTTTTGCTCCATTTACAAGTCCCGTATAGGTATTGTAAATACTGTCTGCCCATTTTTGCTGTTCAAAAGAATCTATAGAAAGCGCTAGTTTTTCTTTGGCTTCAAGCAATAAAGTCTGTACCATATCAATCACCACACCTGCACACTCGCCAATTCCTACTTCCTGCACATACTTATCGGAATTTCCCCAATCTATAAAGTATGATGCTTCCAGATTATCCGTTTCCGAAAGTGGTTTTAGAATATCGTAAAAGTATTTTTGACCTTGCGCATCATAATAAGAAAGAAAATCTTTTCCTTCCGCATTTTGCGCAAAATCATCCAGAATATGGCGTAGTGCTTGTGGTCCGCGTTTGCTTGGCATTTTAATAACTTTATCAGCAAAACGCCCCTGACCATTACCTAGAACGCCGCCGCCCAATAATATCTGGACTGCTGGTGCGACCAACTTTTCTGGCGTACGAATGCTCATGCCCTGAAAACCTATATTTGCCATGTTATGCTGCCCGCAGGCGTTCATACATCCGCTTATTTTTATGGTGATTTCTGTATTGTTGATATATTCAGGATATTCCTCTAGCAATGTTTTCTCTAGAATATCTGCCATTCCCGTGCTGCTGGCAATTCCCAAATTACACGTATCCGTGCCTGGACAAGCAGTAATATCTACCGTAGTATTATAGCCCGGATCAACAAAACCGATCTTTTCGAGTTCGTTGTAAAAAAATGGTAATGACGACTCTGGAATATGACGCAATAAAATATTCTGGCGAAGCGAAAGCCTAAGCTCATTAGCTGCATATTTCTTGATCAAATCAGCTAATATTCGGGCTTTTTCGGTCGAAAAATCACCTAATTTATTCTTTATTCCAATAGCAAATAAACCCTTCTGTTTCTGTGGAAAAACATTCGTCTTTTTCCAGTTTTGATAGGCTTTTTCATCTTTGATAATAGTATCGGGAGCACCAGTTTTTGGTAAGCCTAATGTTGATTCATAGGTTTTTACATCTATGGGATACGTTTTATACGACAGCGCATTACGCTCTTCGTTAACAAGTTCCATAAATTCGTCTTTACCCATATCTTTAATGAGATATTTCATTCGTGCTTTGAGACGTTTAGCACGCTCTCCGAGTCGGTCAAAAACACGTAGTACTCCCTCAACCGTTGGGATCAATTGATCTTCTGGCATAAATTCATAAAGTAAATCAGCTTGACGCGGTTGTGAACCCAAACCGCCGCCCAGCATCACTTGAAAACCACGTTCGCCATCTTTAATTTTTGCAATAAAACCGAG
>JBBPYO010000328.1:0-5049 GCA_038199845.1 Flavobacteriales bacterium | reverse complement strand
TGACCATAACTTCCGTAGGCATATTGCAGAAGGGGATTTTTACCATCGCGCTCCATCCCTTTTCTGTAAACAATGGAAATGGGAATTTTTACGCCATCTGCTGCCGTCGCCCAGACACGTTTGGTTTTGTAATTATTTTTGTCAAAATCACCCAGCACTTCAGACTCTTTGAGCACCGTTTTTTGTTTGGTTTCCATATTGAATTCAACCACAGAAGGCGGCGTATTCATCGCATTATAGGAATACCGAAGCTCATGTGTATCAAAATCGGGGTTTATACTTGTATAAACGGTGTAAGTTTCATTATCAAAAGGAATATAATAATCAGTTCTCGCATCCCAACTTTTGATATTGATCTTGTTCAAACCACCACTGCGCTCATCTACGACCAGATAATCCTGAAAAATCTCAATATCCTCAAGTAAAGTATCTACGCGATGCGGAATCACTTCTGTCCAGTTTTCCTCGAGTGTCGCGGTTATTGGAGTTTTCATCAACTTAAAATTGGTCGCGTCATCTTTGTTGGTCACCATATAAAAATCGCTTCCAAAATGAGAAACGCTGTATTCAAGACCGCGCTTACGAGGCTGAATAATTTTAAATTCAAAAGTTGGACCTTCCGCTGAAGCAAATCGCGCTTCACTGGTAAGCGTGCTCGACGAACCTATAATGATATATTCCTTGGATTTGGTTTTGGTTACAAAAACATCATAGGTTTCATCTTTCTCCTCAAAAACCAATTCATCTTTCTGGGGATCTGTGCCCAGCAAATGCTTATAAATCTTGTCGCTGCGCAAGGTCTGCGGATCTTTTCGAGTGTAAAAAAGTGTTTTATTATCATTGGCCCAAACTGCGCTCCCAGTAGTGTTTTCTATTTTTTCAGGAAAATCTTCACCGGTTTTTAGGTTTTTTATCTGAATAGTATATTGCCGGCGACTTACGGTGTCCAACCCATAGGCAGCCAACTCTGTATTTTCGGAAATGGAATAACCGGGTTGGTCAAAATAAGAATGTCCCTCTGCCATGCTATTGTTGTTGAACATAACCTCCTCAGGCGCATCCATAGTTTCCGCTTTGCGGCAATAGAGCGGATAATTTTGCCCTTTCTCAAAGCGCACATAATACCAATATCCATTATATTTATAGGGAACGGACTCATCATCTTCTTTAATGCGCCCTTTTATTTCTTCAAACAATTTTGCCTGAAGTGGCTTGGTATGGGCCGTTTTATCTTCGTAATAGGCATTTTCCCTCTTAAGATAATCGAGTACCGGCGGGGTGTCGCGCTCGTTCATCCAGTAATAATTATCTATACGAAGGTCACCATGCTTTTCTAATTCTTTCGGGATTTTTTGAGCATCGGGGGGCGTGAGCGTTTGTTGCACTTTTGTAGTATTTTGTGATTTGCTTGAAAGCGCAAAAATACACGAAAGTAAGGTGAGGAGTATCGTTTTTTTTATCGAAAAAAATAGTTGGCTAATTTTCTAAACTACTGAAAATCTAGTCTGTTTTTTGCATATCTGCAAAGTATCCTAATTCAATGCCACACTACATTAAATTCAGGATCCGCAAGTGGGTCAAGTATTGGAATGCCCCATACCTGTTCGCCTCACCAGCAAGGCAATTGTTATGCTGAAACAAGTTTAGCATGACGGAAACGATTTTTAGGAACACTAACGGATGAACAATTTATTTTTGCCTTATTTAGCCAAAAAGAGGCAATAATCGACCGATTTTCGATTAGGTATTGTGTAATTTTACTTCGTTTATTCGTTTATTCGTTTATTCGTTTATTCGTTTATTCGTTTATTGAAATTTAGTAAAAGTTCGATTTTTGAAAAGCAACTTGCAAAGAAATTAACGGATTTAAGTATTTACAAGATTGGAGTTAAACAGTTCCACGATTCAACAGTTAAATAATTCAACGGTTAAACAACTCAACAGTTATACAATTCAACATTTAAAACTATAAAATTATGATGGGAGATATGATGGGCATGATGGCAAAAATCAAAGAAGCTCAAGAAAAGGCAGAAGCCACTAAAAAACGCCTGGAAACAGTTTATATTGATGAAAAAACAAGCGATGATTTGCTGAAAGCAACCGTTACCGTTGCCGGAAAGGTGAAATCTATCGATATAGACAACTCGTTGCTCAAAGATAAAGACCAACTCGAAGATTACCTAATTCTAACACTGAACAAAGCGCTGGAACGTGCAAAAAGGAATTACGATGATGAACTAGCAGCAGTTGCCAAAAAAGGCATGCCAGATATTCCGGGACTTGATATGTTCAAGTAAGTTAATATACTTTAAATTCAAAAAGCTGCATGTCAATAATGCAGCTTTTTGAATTTTGAATTTTGAAAAAATGGCTTAAAAATTAGCTGAAACCGACTAAAATCGCCCAATACAGGTCACTTTTTACCTCAATTCATAATGCGTTTTCAAGTTCAATTCGCCGTCAAATTCATATAAATAAGGCACGCCCGTGGGCACTTCAATAGCACCAATCTGGTCTTCTGCAATTTTTTCAATGTGCTCTCTCAATGCCCGCAACGTATTGCCATGACATGCCAATAAAACGGTCTGTTGCCGCATGAGCTTTGGCACGATCGCTTCATAAAAATAATTCACGACCCGTTTTTCTGTATCTTCAAGTGATTCCGTCGCCGGCAATAACGCGGTGTCAATTCTTTTATATTTTTGCTCAAATCTGGCATTGCGCGGGTCATCGTGAGCTAATGGCGGTGGCGAGGTATCGTAGCCACGGTGAATGGCCTCAAAGGATGCTTCGTCCATACTTTTTTTTACTTCCGCCTTATCTTTTTTCTGCCAGTCTCCATAATGCCGTTCGTTGAGTTTCCAGCCGTGAATGCAATCTACTGGCATCTGATCTACGGTTTCAAGCACGATCCACGCAGTGCGAATGGCGCGTTTTAGGTAAGACGAAAAACAGACATCCAGAACAATATTATTCTTTTTAATAATTTCTCCCGCTTTTTTGGCTTCTTCCACTCCTTCTGGTGCGAGATCGACATCCGTCCAACCCGTAAAAAGGTTTTTCATATTAAATTCGCTTTTACCGTGACGAACCATGATTAAATTTCCCATATGTTTAATTTCCTGAAATTTTCAATTTATCTTTAATCTACGTTTGTTAGTTTAGAATATACTGTGAATGCGTAATGTCTATTAAATAAAAGTCCTTATAAATTTATGTATATCCGTCTTTTGTCCCAAAGTAGCTTTTTGTCAGCCTGAGCGCAGTCGAAGGGTTAGACAAAAACGTTTCGACTGCGCTCAACATGACATTTGAATACTCATTTAAACTTACTTGACATCAAACGGACATACAAATAAATTTCATATTATTCCTGTTTTAGAAACAAAAATCTTAATATTAGTCTAAAAAACAGTGTTTTATATAAATAAAATAGTACATTAATGAGGTCTTCAAAAGAAACCAACTATGAAAAAAACTACTTTTAAGATCATTCTTGCCTTCACCATATTTCTCTTTATCGCTTGTGACGACAAACCGGAAATGAAATGTATGGAAGTCAAAGCTTCTGCTTATAATAGTCTGGCCAGTCAAACACGATTGGGCACAAATGGAAAAATTACTGCTTGGGGCGATACGTTAAAATCAAATATTCCATCGGTGGCAATTTCCCGAGATCTCATTGATAGCGGCATGGTACACGGTACCATGCTTTATATAGAAGGTTTTAGCGAACCTTTTAAAGTGAATGATAAAATGAACCGCAGATATAGAAACAAAATAGATCTACACTTGGGAACTAATGTAGAAGCAGCGCGGGATTTTGGCAATCAAAAACTCAATATTTGTTTTGAGATCCCTGAAAATAAGGATGAGAATGCAACTGCTTCCAACTAATCTTTTTAAGTGCTATTTCTCTACTTTAAAAATAAAAGATTCTAAAGGTTTGATATTAATGCGCAGTTGGCCTTTATTACCGGAAACTTCTAGATTTCCGGTTTCTCTATGATAAAGTTGATCTTCTACGGAATAAGTTCCATCTGAAAATCCCCACTTTTCAATAATTTCCTGCGGAAGCTGAAGTCCAAAACCAAAGCTTTCATTTGCATCAAAATTAGTGACAATAATTAATTTTTCGTCGTCAGACCAGCGTATAAAAGAGTAAATTTTGTCATTATACCATTCTGTATTCGCTTGATTATATGCTTGTAAATCAGCATAACGACCCATTAAAGCGGTGCTTTTTAGGGTAAAATTGAGCAGTTTTTTATAAAAATCACGCAATTCTAATTCTCCTTCAGAATTTTTACCGCCATCAAAATTACCTTCATTTACCCATTTCCGGATACTGGGCACAGAACCATAATCAAAAATGGAAGTCCGCGTAGGATCCCCAAAACCCAGATCTTCTTTTGCCGGTTCTCCGAATTCCTGTCCAAAATAAACCATTGTCGGCGAACTCGTAACCGTTGCAGAAACCACCATTGCCGGTTTTCCTTTTTCCGCATCGCCGGCAAAATCTGGACTGGCGATACGTTGCTCATCGTGGTTCTCGAGAAAGTGCAATAAATGATTCTCAATATCTGCCTGTCCCTCAATAATGGGCGCCAGATGATCTGTGCTGCCGTGACCCTGCATAATGTTTTTTAGCGTGTCATATAATGCTACTTTATCGTAGAGATAATCCATTTTCCCCTTGTGAATATAATCGCGGTACATAGCCGGATTATAAACTTCTGCGAGCAGAAAAGAATCTGGATTTTTCATTTTTATGGCGGAATTCATATAACTCCAGAATTCCACTGGTACCATTTCTGCCATATCATAACGGAAACCATCCACTCCTTTCTCCATCCAAAAAAGTGCGATGTCCCTGAATTTTTTCCAGGAAGCGGGCACTTCTTTATCTTTCCAAAAGTCGAAATGTGCGTTGTAATCTTTCGCAGCAAAATCTGCTGGAAGTGCATCAAAATCGGCATTTCCATCGGGTTTAATGCCGTAATTTACTTTTATGGTTTCATACCAATCATTCTGATCGGGCTGCGC
>JBBPYO010000327.1:0-3220 GCA_038199845.1 Flavobacteriales bacterium | reverse complement strand
TAAAACCAGCAATAAGCACAAAAGCCAAGATTAAATTTTTGATTGTCGTTTTCATAATTTTTTGTTTTTAAAATATTTGGGAAATAATTCGATACAAACATACCTAGATAAAGAGAGCAAAAATGATAGAGAGTATGCAGGAATATGTGCTAAATTAACTACATGACCACAACTATGAGCGTTAATGTGAAAATTGAACATATTTGGGTTAAATTTGCATCGTTAATTTTATGGCCATCGCTGTACTTTAGAGAACCAAATCTTTACTTATGTCTACTTCAACAACAACAAAACCTACCTTAGAAAAAATAGAACCCGCATTTGGGAGTTCTTTCTTATATAGAACCTACAATGCCGAAAAAGAAAACAACAGTAAAAACTTTTGGCATTATCATCCAGAGTTGGAGCTTGTTTATGTAAATGGCGGTACCGGCAAACGGCAGGTAGGGAGCCATATTTCCTATTACCGCAATGGAGAACT
This sequence comes from Flavobacteriales bacterium, assembly GCA_038199845.1. Classification (GTDB taxonomy): domain Bacteria; phylum Bacteroidota; class Bacteroidia; order Flavobacteriales; family Flavobacteriaceae; genus Leeuwenhoekiella. The sequence goes on along the minus strand of JBBPYO010000327.1, from coordinate 2,739 downwards.
CATACTTATAGGGTCAAATTTGCCGCATTGCGGTTTTACAGATTCGCTGAGCAATCACGAACAAGAAACAGTAATACAGATGCGTCCCGACTTCCTAGGCGACACATTTTTTGAAATACCAGAGATGAAGAGTATAAAATCACTCTTTGAACGCGCAAAAATGGGAATTGTGTTTCACGGGGAAATAAAACGCGGAATAGGTTCAAAGATAGAGGCCTTAAAGAATATGGATCACTATGAGCGGCTTCTTGGATTACTGGAAATCCTGAAATTGCTGGAGGTTGCAGAGCAATATACCGTATTAAATGCCCAGGGTTTTATCCTGGAAACTGAATTGCAGGACAATAACCGCATCAATATCATCTTTAATTTCGTCAAGGAAGAATTTAAACGCCAGATTCCACTTGATGAGATTGCCGATCTGGTAAGCATGACCGTCCCGGCATTTTGTAGGTATTTTAAAAAGATTACCGGCAAGACATTTACCCAGTTTGTAAATGAATACCGCTTAGCGCATGCTGCCAAGCTTCTACATGAAAACCCCATAAGCATTACCGATGTGTGCTTTGAGAGTGGTTTTAATAATTTTAGTCATTTTAATAAGCAGTTTAAAAAATTTACCGGAAAAACACCTTCTACTTACCGCAACGAACTTAAATTTATAGTTTCTTAAGTTATGAGCGATTTATTCGGGCAGGGAGATGATCCTTATTTGATACCAAATATGCCGCAAGCGGAAGTCTATTATTATCCAGATTTTATTCCGCTGGAACGGCAGGCAGCGTATTTTGAACAGCTGCGCAAACACGTAAAATGGCAGCAAGACGATATAAAGGTCTTTGGAAAAATCTATGCCCAGCCACGGCTCACTGCATTATTTGCCGAAAATGATAATCCATACAGCTACAGTTCAATAACCATGCATCCGCAGCCTTTCAATCCGGTTCTAGACGAACTCAAAGAATTTGTGGAACGCAAAACGGAACATTCTTTTACCACTTGCCTACTCAACTTTTACCGCGATGGTCAAGACAGCAACGGTTGGCACGCAGATGATGAGAAAGAACTGGGTAAAAATCCCATTATCGCTTCCTTAAGCTTAGGTGCTCCCCGCTTTTTTAAATTCCGCAGTAAAAAAAATAAAGCAGACACGCGCAAATTACTATTAAGTCCGGGTAGTTTACTATTAATGAAAGGCAGCACGCAGCATTTCTGGCAACACCAACTCCCTAAAACGTCCAAACTTATAGACTCGCGCATTAATCTAACCTTTAGAAATTTAGGGGAATCATCTATCTCGAAGTGATTTATTAAGAATTGATTCAGCAATGGATGATGATTTGTGATCCAATACTTCGAAAAATAAAGCGCATCGGTATAATTTAGCAACCATACAAACACTAATATTGATTGATTATGCTAATTTAAATGCCATAAGTGCTATTTTTGCGTTCTTTGACAGTCTTTTGAGAAGTCTATCTCTACCCCAGTGTCAATCATTTTAATTTGATCCCGAACGCATGTCAATGTCCTCATTTTGCATAGCGCAAACTTTTAGCATTACCTCATCTGCGCGTATTGCTCCTTCCAATACTATATTTATAGACAATTACTTAAAGCTTCTATTTATTGAGAGTGGTTCTGGATACATATGTTTAAATGATAAGAAGCACTCCTATAAATGCCGGGACATCCTAATTATACCCGGCAATTGTGACTTTTATATGGAAGAAGATCATCAAACCTGTTTTAGTATTTATGAGTTTTTAGATCCATTTACGAACGAAAATAAGCTTACGGACTGTCTTACTGGTTTAAAACATATAGAAAGAAACCAACACCCACAGCTTTTTAATACGCAGGAAAGTGAAGTGTTACAGGATCAAATACTTCTGTGGAGCTTTTATGACTGTATCAAAGAAGAGTACCATAATAAGAGGGACTTACACACAGAACTTATTACCGCAATGGCAGCTGCCTGCCTGCGTATCGTAGCACGTAATACAACCGAAGCGGAGAAATATGAATGCATAGATCAAGAAAGCGACCTCATCAATAAAATTATTTTGTATATGGAAAATAATATACATACATCATCACACTTGAGGATCGCAGCGCTTGCACAAACTTTTGAAATCAAAAAAAGCGCTCTTAGTCATTTATTTAAAAAAAAAACAGGGAACTCCATTTACCATCATGTTATCATGACACGACTAGACCATGCGAAAAACCAACTCCATGCAACTAATTTTACGGTAGCTCAGATAGCAATACGACTGGGTTTTACAGATGAAAGCCATTTTACGCGCAGCTTCAAAAAATATCATGATTGTTCCCCAAAGGAATATAGAGAAACGCATTGAATGAAGTTCAACCAAATATTTCATTAAGCACTTCGGCAAGTCGAACTCCACCTTTTTCCAATTGCACAAAAACAATATCCTGATATTCTTCCATATATGCATAGCCTAATTTATCACCACTTTTAGCCGATTTATAGACCTTTTTTACCAAATTTTGACTCTCCTTCAACCAGTCCATCAGATTACCCTGAGCATATAATTTATAGCGCTCTTTTGATTCTGTGCCATAATTTGTAGTGAGTTCGCTATAAGACATTCCATAACTTTCTATGATTTTGGAATCCCAAACAGAATGTAGATTTGTACCTCCATTAAACCATCGTACTTGCAAATCATTCCCTCCTTTATCTGAAGCATTACCGACGTGAAGAGGCTG
>JBBPYO010000326.1:0-2468 GCA_038199845.1 Flavobacteriales bacterium | reverse complement strand
CTCGTTATGAGCGTGTAAAAATATGATGTTGTGTGGCAGTAAAATAATCCATGAAAATCTGGTTGAGCTGATGACCTTTCGTACTTGCTTTAACGCCGAGTGAAGGATAAATTTCAATTATTTCGCCAGTAATTTTCTGAACCGAATCTATAGCATTCTCATGAATCTTTTTAATAAAATCTTTGGGAAAATCTACTTTTTCGCTAATGATTTCTTCCACTTCTTCAGCAAATTGAGTTACTTTTTGGTCCGAAATCAAAAGAATTTCTTCTATGTTTTTCAACCTTTCTTTGGCCAAAAATTCACTGGCTTCCTCATAAAAATGTTCGGCCATACCTATATAATTTACCCATACTGTAAAATCTGCAAAAACAGTAAAAGGGATTTTGAATATGTTTTGCGGTTGGAAATGCACATCATACAAAAAACTAAACTTTTGATGAACTTTCAAAGTTTCAACTTCAAAAGAGTGCGTCACGGAAGCTTTTAGCCCCATGGTTTCCCAATCTTTAACAATACGCACCTTATCTTTGGGAATTACAAAAGACCGAACCTGCGGTGATCCATCGGGATGCTGTAGCATTTTGCCGTTTTCAAAAACCTTTGCATTCAATGTGAAATGGGTAAGATAATCTGCTCCCGTTGCATACGGCCATTTTCCACTTATGGTATAAAAATTACCATGTTTCTCAGCGCTTCCACCTATTGCACCACTGCCACCAAACCGAACTGGAGCAGGAGGATCAATGAAGATCTCCTCTGCTGCTACTGGATCTAAATTTCCTATAAAATAATTGGCGCCGCTACCCAGAGTGGCGGTCCAACCAAGACTACCGTCTATTTTTGCCAGGGATTTAAGCGTTTGGAGCCCTTTGATCAAAGGCATTTCCAATCCTCCGTAGAATCTGGGAACCCATAGATTCCAGAAATTTTCCTCATCCATCCATTTCAAGATTTCTGGTGGAAATGTTTTTGCCCCCAAACAGAGTTTCCTAAGCCTGTGCGAATTGTTTGCTATCATCATCTTGTATTATTTTTTTCCATTTAAAATATCCAGAAGTCCCCACAATAAACAAGAAAATAGTCAGACCGGCATAAATGTAAAGTTCTTTATGCAAAAGCAAGGGGATCGAAATTATATTGCTGATGTTGAGATAAATCCAATTTTCCATCTTCCTTTTGGCCATCAGCCACATTCCGGCCCATGCAAACGCACAGACGATTGCATCCCAGAAGGGCACATCAGAATTCGTGTGATAATTGAGCCAATAACTCATTAAGACGAAGCAGCCCAGGACAATTCCGGCAGCTATTATATGTTCTTTTTTACTGGCATATGAAATCCGTGCTTCCTGTTTCTGACCTCCAAATTTCCAATAAATCCAACCATAGATACTCATGACCAGATAATACATGTTCAATAAAATATCTGCGTAAAGTTTTGACCGGTAAAGTACCCAGATACTTATAAGGATGGAAACAATGCCAAAGAGGTAATTGTGCACATTGTTTTTTCTGGACAGCAAAACCTGTATGACCCCAAAAAAGGTTCCAAGAACCTGTAATCCGATAAGATGCATAAAGAAATCCGCTTTCATTGTTTATGGGTATCAATGAAATGTGGCGATGCAAAAGGAATGGAATCGTAAATAAACCATTACCAAAAATCCCTCCGCCGGTATTATCCGGATCAGGTGCAGAGCAAGATCGCTCTTGGGTTTTATCTCAGCCTACTTTTAAAGCAAGCACCCCATTTCAGACACAAAGGTAAAATTATAATTGTATAAATACCCGAAAATAAACCTTATTTATATGTTGAAAAATGGCATTAATTAGCTCAAAATCGCATAAAACAGTCAGGAAATTGGGTAAAAACCTTAAATAACTGAGATAGTAAAAGTTTAAAAAATCGATTGGCAGTTTAATCAGCAGGCAAATTTCATCAGTTTCATTTTCTTGATGGTTGAACTCTTTTTATTTTCAAATCCTGATCGGGGATCATCATACAATCGATTAACTTTACGTAAAAAATTGGGTTTTTTAAAGGCGAGATATTATAATAAGAGCAGTCAATATTTTATAAGTGTTGCACTCATTCTCATTACCTCCACACTTTGTTTTTTTACAGTTGATCTTATAGGATATAGAGCCGTCGCGCTCATCTTGCTGGTGGTTCTTTCAATCATTGCAATGCTTTTTGATATCCTACCAGTGCTTTTATCTGCGTTGCTGAGCGCCCTTATTTGGAATTTCTTTTTCATCCCGCCCATTCTCACTTTCCACATAGGAACACCCGAAGATTTTTTGATGTTTTTGATGTACTTCGTCGTCGCGCTGATCAATGCGGTACTTACATTTAAAATCCGGCAGTTTGAACGTAAAAAACGCGACGAGGACGAAAAAACGCAGACCATAAAACTTTATAATACGCTGCTGAACTCGTTGAGCCATGAACTGCGAACGCCCAT
>JBBPYO010000325.1:0-3247 GCA_038199845.1 Flavobacteriales bacterium | reverse complement strand
GCTGATTTTGCCTTTGGCGTTATCATCTACTGGCATTATATTTCTAAACTTCAATTCTAGAACAGCGTTTATTAACTATTGAATCCACCTGACCTAAAAACGGGTGTAAATCGGTAAAAATCAGCCTAAAGCAGGTTAAAAACGACACGCGTATAACTTTTTCTCCCAGCTTCCGTTTGATATTTGTATTTTTGCCCCCTTATTGCAACCTACTTAATGGCCAAAAAAAAGACCAAACCCACTGCCACAAAAAAGAAACCGGTCAAAAAAACCGTTACCGGCCTTTCTAAAAAACAGAAAATAGTCCTAGGGAGTTTCCTCTTCCTTCTGGGGATAGCCCTCTTATTTTCTTTTATTTCGTACTTTTCCACATGGCAGGCAGATCAAAGTATCATTGACGACTTTGCTGAGCGAGAAGCACAAGCACAGAACTGGCTTAATAAATTTGGCGCAGCCATAGGCCATTTTTTTATTTATGAAGGCTGTGGTCTTCCGGCATTCACCTTGGCCATACTTACCGCAACTTCTGGTATTTTTTATATTTTTGACAAACCTAAAAAAACCCTTGGTAATTATTGGTTTTGGGGACTGCTGGTTATGATCTGGCTCTCTATCGTCCTAGGTTTTTTCAGCGATGAAAACCCTATTCTTGCCGGGCGCGTTGGAGTTGAAATGAATGACTTTTTACAAGATTATTTAGGTCTCATTGGCACCATTCTCATACTCTCTTTTTTTGCAATTGCCTACGCCGTACTCCGCTGGGGAATTACTCCCGAGGTAATGGGCACATTTGTAAGCAAACAGAAAAAAGGTCTGGCTACAGAATTTAGTGCAGATCAGGATTCTGAGTATGAAAGGATTCCGATGGAAGATACAGCCTTTGCTAAGGATAATATTGAGATTGTGCCGCCAGTCGAAGAATTAACAATGGAAACCTCAAATACCGCTAAAAAGGGTGAAAATCAGCCAAAACAGACCGTAAATGATCGGTTTAAACAGGAGGATCCTGATGAAATGGCGATTGAAATCGAAGAAACCGTTGAAGAAGAAGAGGTAGAGGAAAACCTGAGTTCAAAACTGGTCCAGGATTTTGGTGAATTTGATCCCACGCTTGAACTGAGCAATTACAAATTCCCCTCCATAGAGCTTTTAAAAGACTATACGCGGGGTCAAAGCATTACCATTGACCAACAAGAACTTGAAGAAAACAAGAACAAAATTGTAGAAACCCTTAAAAACTACAAAATTGAGATCGCACATATCAAAGCAACGGTAGGTCCTACAGTTACACTTTATGAGATCGTTCCAGAAGCGGGGATTCGTATTTCGAAAATCAAAAACCTGGAAGATGATATCGCACTTTCACTCGCGGCTCTGGGCATACGCATTATCGCCCCCATTCCGGGAAAAGGTACGATAGGTATTGAAGTTCCCAATAAAAATGCACGCATTGTTTCCATGCGTTCGGTTATCGCTTCGCCGAAATTTCAGAATGCCGAAATGGAACTTCCGCTTTCTTTGGGTAAGACCATTTCTAACGAAACTTTTGTGGTTGATCTTGCAAAAATGCCGCATTTGCTTATGGCCGGTGCAACTGGACAAGGAAAATCTGTAGGTTTAAATGCGATTTTGACCTCTTTACTGTATAAAAAACACCCTGCGGAAGTGAAATTTGTGCTGGTTGACCCGAAAAAGGTTGAACTTACTCTATTTAACAAGATAGAGCGCCATTATCTAGCCAAATTGCCCGATTCTGCGGAAGCCATCATTACCGATAATACGAAAGTGGTGCACACCTTAAATTCGTTATGTATCGAGATGGACAGGCGTTATGATCTGCTCAAAGACGCCGCTGTGCGCAATCTAAAAGAATATAATATTAAATTCAAAAAGCGGAAATTAAACCCCAATGACGGTCATAAATATCTGCCCTATATTGTTCTAGTTGTGGATGAGTTTGCAGATTTGATCATGACCGCCGGAAAAGAAGTGGAAACACCCATCGCGCGTCTTGCGCAGCTGGCGCGGGCGATAGGTATTCACCTTATTATTGCCACCCAGCGACCTTCGGTAAACGTAATTACGGGAATTATAAAAGCCAACTTCCCGGCACGGATCGCGTTTAGGGTAACTTCAAAAATAGATTCACGTACCATTCTTGACAGTCAGGGCGCCGACCAACTTATAGGCCGCGGTGATATGCTTTTTACACAGGGCAATGAATTGGTACGTGTTCAATGCGCTTTTGTAGATACCCCAGAAGTTGAAAAAATAACCGAGTATATAGGTTCTCAAAAAGCCTATCCCAACGCGTATGAATTACCAGAATATTCTGGTGAGGAAGGTGGCACAAGTCTTGATATAGATGCCAGTGATCGCGATGCCCTTTTTAAAGATGCCGCAGAGGTAATTGTAACTGCACAACAAGGCAGCGCTTCCCTCCTACAGCGTAAATTAAAGTTAGGTTATAACCGCGCGGGCCGTATTGTAGATCAGCTTGAAGCTGCGGGGATCGTGGGACCTTTTGAAGGCAGTAAAGCCCGACAGGTACTCGTTACAGATCTAGCCGCACTAGACGAACATTTAAAAAACCAATAATGAATACATTGAAGACCATTAGACCACTTTATCTATTTTTTGCTTTATTTCTTATAGGAATATCGGGATTTGCACAAGACGGTAAAGCCCAGGAACTTCTTGACGAAGTTTCGCAAAAGGTGAAAAGCTATGATCATATTTACATAGATTTTAAATATGCATTGAACAATGAAGCGCAAGGCGTTAATCAGGAAACGCGGGGAGATGTGACATTAATGGGAGAAAAATACTTGCTCAATTTAATGGGCACTACCCAGATTTATGATGATCAAAAACTTTATACGATTGTTCCCGAAGATGAAGAAATAACCATAAGTTCTCAAAATCCTGAAGATGATGATGCGATCACACCTTCAAAAATGCTAACTTTTTTTAATGATGGATACACCTATAAATGGGATATAGATCAAGACGTTAACGGCCGTAAGATTCAGTATATAAAGTTGCTGCCCAAAGATTCCAACAGTGAGATTAAAGAGGCTATGTTAGGCGTAGATGCACAGACTAAACACATTTACCGCCTCATCATGTAGCAAAAAAATGGCACAAAGATAACCATCACTGTAAACAGCTTTAAAACAGATCAACCGGTGGCTTCGAATCTATTTGTTTTTGACGAAAAAAAATATCCCGGTTACTATATAAATCG
>JBBPYO010000324.1:0-11043 GCA_038199845.1 Flavobacteriales bacterium | reverse complement strand
TGCTGGTTATTTTTTGATTCGCGAGAACTTGACTGGGTTATACGCCTGGTTTATTGCTTTCAGTATATTTTCGGTAATCATTGGTGTTTTTCTTTTTTACTTTTTATCGAAAAGAAATGCGCCAAAAATATTTTATCTGACGATTGCTTTCTTATGCGGAATCGTGGCGCTGGGCTTTCCGTTGGTAAAAGCAACCTACACTAATACCGATTATGCAGAGTTGGCACCAAAAGTGAAGTCTTTAAAACAACAAGACGTACCGCAATATTTATTCACAAACGGCTCGCCGGAACTTATCTGGGATCTTGGGCAGCGCGTTCCGCTTATTCAAAGTGCTGGGGAAACATTTTTTCCTACGGAAAGGAAATTCGCTGTATGGATGACGGCCGATGAGGAAACCGATTTTAAAACTGTTTTTAAAAATTTCAATGTCGAATTTCAATCCAAAATCGACGGAAATATCACCTCAAAAGCTGATCGTAATTATAAAGAACGGCGAATAGCCAAACTCTATTTTGTATCACAAAAACGGTGATTTTACCTCCAAATAGCTGATTTTTTAATTAATGTTACATCGAGTGTTTTTTTTGGTAGCTATAGCGTGGACTAAAAATGTATCCCGAATATTTCCCTTAGAATAAGTATCTATCAAACAAATTGATCTTCATACAAACCTTCTCGACTTGCGCTTCAAAAATTCATCCCACCTGACAAACTCGTTTTGAGGTGAAGCATCTTTTAGTTTGAACTTATTTTTTCGGTCTTGTTAAATTCCCAAACTGCATATCCAAGCACCACGAGATATTCCACAGTAACCAGCCATAGATTTTCGTCTACTTGGTTTTCGCCGTAAGCGGAATAACTCAAAAAAACCATTACGACCCATACCAGCGGAAAGCGATAGTTGGTAAAAACACATAACAGCAATGGCGTCGCGAGATACCAGGGATGTACGGTGGTGGAGAGCAGAAAATAAAAACTCACCGCAAAAAGCATCGCAGCGAATAAATCACGAAGTGTGTTGTTTTTTCTTAGGAAAGCGAGAAGTACTATGAACGCAAAAATATACTTGGGCAGGATCGTTCCTATTTCCGCGATCATATTGAAACCTCTGTCCTGAAAACCAACCCAGCGAATAATGTAATACACGCTGGCATTGAATTCAAATTTCTGGAACCAAAGATCGATCGTAGTCAGAAAATCAATAATGAATTTATGTGATAAAAAGGGAATAAAGGTGATAAGAGCGGTAATAATTACGAGAATGTAAAAGATAATAGGCTTTGAAAATCCGCTAAGATTACCTTTAAAAACGAGTTTTAGTTTTTCTGGAATGCTTTTTTCAACAGGAATATCTTTGATCAGAAATTGCCATAAAATCGGCAGAAAAAGCAAAGGCAATAATTTTACCGAAACCGAAATTCCTAGAAAAACGGCCGCCCAGAACCATTTTTTCAACACTAAAAAATAGATTGAGGCGATTACAAAGAAGAGCATAACCCCTTCAAAATGTAAGTTTCCAGTAAGTTCTATGATGATAAAGGGATTGAGCACATACCAGAAAATGCGGTATTCGGGAAGTTTTAAATACCGTAAGAGTTTTCTACCAAAATACAGTACGCCCAGATCTGCCATAATGATTATAAGCCGTATAGAAATGATGCTACCCAAAATACCTTTCCCGCTAAAAACTGACGCCAAAGCGAAAAAAAGCTGATTGATGGGCGGATAATTGGTGTGGTGGGTTGCACTGAGCGTTCCCATTCCGCTAAAGAGTGAATGGGAATTTTCAATGGTTGTGGTGCTGGTGTTCATAAATTCTGTGGGCGTGTATAAATAGGGATTGATACCTGCCAGCAATAAGCGCCCATCCCAGATAAAACGGTAAAAATCCTGTGAAAGGTTCGGCGTGGTGATCAAAAAAACAAGCCGAAATATCAACGAAATAATCACTAAAATCGTCCAATTTCCTTTGAAAATCGCGATGATTTTGTAGCTCAAAAAGCAAAGCGCAGCGTATAATGTAATGAGTTTTATAAAATCCCAGCGCTGTAGATCGTAGGCAAACGCCCAGTAGAATGCCAGAGCACTTAAAACAAGTAAAAGGGGGATTTTATAAAGCTGAAAAAAGCGATTTATTACCAAGCCTGAGTCTTTCATTAAAAGCGGAAGTTAATGTACAGTTGGTAATTAATAAGTATCAATTAAAAAATGAGAGATTTCCGCCTTTGCGAAAATGAAAAAGTTACTTATACCCTAGAAAAAACCGATTTAAACGCGACAAATCCAAAACCAATAAAGAGCATAATATGAAATAAGATAAGTCCAAAATCGTGCATCAAGAAAGCACTGTAAATCGCAAAGCCAAAGTAGCCGCAAAGCAAAATCTCAAGAACGGTATTAAAAGGGATTTTTCGGTTAATGTATTTGTTGTCCTTAATAGCAGCAATATTAAATTTCGGTGTGCGAATGAAATCAGATTTTTTACCAAAATGTCCTTCAAGCACTGCCAGCGAATTGTGCACACTAAATCCCATCGCCACCGAAAAAAATGTAAAGAACATCCCGATGTATTTTATAAAGTTTTTGAAACCGCCGCCGTGCATTTTTTTATAGGTGACCCAATAACAACCGAAAAAAATCACCGTACTAATGGCAAAAAACGCAACTATATTAAGATAATTGCCATATGCGGGATTGGTATTTTTAATGTACAAAACCGGCACGCTGAGTATTGCGAGCACCAGCACAAGCAAGAACATGCTACTATTGAGAAGATGGAAAAAGCTATGAAACTTGGTTTTTAATGAAATACTGGGATCCTTGAGCAATTTCCAGTACAGTTTTTGAAAATTTTCGGCAGCGCCCTTGTTCCATCGGAATTGTTGTGATCGCGCGGCGCTGATTACTATGGGAAGTTCTGCCGGAGTTTCCACATTTTCCAGGTATTTAAATTTCCATTTTTTGAGTTGGGCGCGGTAACTCAGGTCAAGATCTTCGGTGAGCGTATCGCCTTGCCAGTTACCCGCATCTTCTATACAGGTTTTGCGCCAAACGCCCGCGGTACCATTAAAATTGATAAAATGATGCCCATAATTGCGGCCTACCTGTTCCATCACAAAATGAAAATCGAGTGCAAAAGCCTGCACACGTGTTAAAATGGAATAATCTCTGTTGAGGTGGCCCCAGCGCGTCTGCACAACACCAATATTTTCATCTTTAAAAAAGGGAATGGTTTTCCGAAGCCAGTCCTTTTTCGGCATAAAATCAGAATCAAAAATGGCAATAAATTCGCCTTTTGCAGTTTTTAAGCCTTCCTTGAGCGCGCCCGCTTTAAAACCTTTGCGATCGCTCCGGGTTATATGTTTAATATCAAGACCGATTTTCTGTAATTTTTCGATCTGAATTTTAGTGCTTTCTACCGTTTCATCGGTAGAATCGTCAAGCACTTGAATCTCCAGTTTGTCTTTGGGGTAATCAAGCAATGCGATATTCTCAAGCAATCTTTCGGTAACATACAATTCATTATATAACGGAAGTTGTACGGTAACTGAGGGGATTTCCTGTGGAATATTAAAGTCAAATTTGGGTGCGTTTTCGGTTTCCTTTTGCGCTTTCAGATAATTAATTAGCAAGTGAAGCTGTGCCAGGCTGTATACAAAAACCAGCACTAAGCATAGCGTGTAGATGATGATAATCGCGGTTTGCATTACTTAAAACTGTACTTAAAAATCCAGCCTAAAATCTTTACGCCGGCAGAAATAGCGCCTTTCACAGTTCCGGAAACTTTAGAAACCCCTATGCGATTGCGGTAATTGACCGGCACTTCTAAATACGTAAAATTCTGTTTTAGAGATTTCAACTGCATTTCTACCGTCCAACCATAGGTTTTATCTTCCATATTCAGATCTAGTAATTTTTGATATTTAATGGCACGAAACGGACCTAAATCGGTGAATTTTGAATCAAAAAATAAACGCATCAAAAATGTGGCCAAGTCGTTGCCAAAACGCTGCGGGAAAGTCATACTGCCTTTTTCTCTCAATTCTTTTACGCGCGCACCGATCACAAAATCTACATCTTGCTCGATTATTGGTTTTATCAACTTTGTCAATTCCTCTGGATAATCGCTATAATCACCATCCAGAAACACAATAATATCGGGTTTTTTGATTTGCGCCGCCACATAATCCATTCCTTTGAGGCAGGCATAACCATAACCGCGCCGGCTTTCGCTAAGAACGGTAGCGCCCGCAGCTTTCGCATTTGCCATGGTTGCATCGTTAGAATTATTATTTACCACAATAACTTCATCAACAAGATCTGGGATATCGCGAACAACATTTCCGATAGAATCCTCCTCATTATAAGCCGGTATAATAACCTTGATGCAATGCTCCATATTTAGTTCAGCTGCCGATGTTCTTTTAACTATTAAAGATTTCTCCGCTGTTGGCGCAAAAATCGGTATTGTTCAGTGAAAACACGGATTTTAAGCAGATTTTATATTTTAAATAGCTGTTTTTAGCTAAAATTGGTAATTCCTAAAAGATTATCATTTCAACATTTTACGCTTCAGCGAAAACTCCATTGGCAAAAATCTATTTTGATACTTTTAGATACTAAATTTTTAGACGAAAAAACGGTTAATTACTAACCTATTTATGAGCCTAATTTGTCGATTTAAAACATTTACGCCTAAAAAATAGCATATTAAAGGTGATTTTTGAATCAAACGTATATAAAAAGACCTCATCGATTTGCTGAAACCGGTGAAGTCCTTCATAATTTAAAACCTGCGGTCCCGAAGCTTTAGGAGATCCAGATATTAATTCATCTTAAATCCTAAATTTAGTTGGATTGATTCACATAATCCATCAGATCAACGTCGTTCCCCAATAAAATATCCTGGGAATTTATACGACTAGAATAGGAAACGTTTTCCAGTTTTAGTACGCCACGTGGGCAAACTGCTGAGCAGATTCCACAGCCTACACAAGAGCTGCGCACAATATTTTCGCCTTTCTGAGCATACGCGCGTACGTCGATTCCCATTTCACAATAGGTAGAGCAATTTCCGCAGGAAATACATTGACCGCCATTGGTCGTGATCCTGAATTTTGAAAACAAGCGCTGCTGAAAGCCTAAAATAGCTGCCATGGGACAACCAAAACGACACCAAACCCGGTTTCCAAAAATAGGGTAGAAGCCCACGCCAATCACTCCGCTAAATATAGAACCGATCACAAAGCCGTAGGAAGAACGCAATTGGTAAGCGTCAAAAAAGAACAATTTACCAGAACCGCTAAAATAGGTGATGAGCAAAATGGACATTACAACCACAAAATAACCGATAGCACCATATTTTGCGTCTTTAGCAATTTGCTGTCTTCGGAAAAGCATCACCCAGGCAAAAACGAGCGTGAGTAGCGCCACGACAAACCACATAAACGCTTCTTTGCTCAGCCACAGGTTATCAAAAAACTGGGTTTGTGTTTCCGGAGAAACGATGAGGTTTGGGCCGTCGGCAATTTGATTTGTCAATGTAGCCGATCCGCCCTGCTGAATTGTTGAAAGTGCCTGTGCATTTTCCGCTTCAGAAACCACAATATAATCGATATTAAAAGGAGTGCTGTTTTCTACATTAACAGCTTCGTCTGGATTTTCTTTATTGATAATAACCGCGCCCTTGGCACCGGCCTCTTCCGCGGCAGCGATACGCTCGCCCACTGATTTGTCACCCACAGCATTCATAAAAACCACTTTATCCTGCAAATTACTGTACTGCGAAATGCCCGAAGATTCATTGCCGGCCAGATAAGAGAAAACGACCGCAATGGTCATTACGGTCACAAAAACCACTACACTGTGCACGACCCAGCGCTCGATTTTCCAGGCAGATTGACTTTTATCTGAAAGTTGACGATACGGATCACCGGCAGTTTCTGCAAGACCTCCACAACCACAAACCCAGGAGCAATACCATCGTTTTCCAAATTTATAGGTCAAAATAGGCGTGATTACAAAAATGGAAAGAATACCAAAAATAAGCATAATCAAACCTACATCTTCCCCGCTAAGGAATTCGTCAATTTGATAACCGGCAAAAAGATTGTAATTAAGCGGCCACACATTTTTAAAATCATAATATGGCTGATTGAGACGTACTAAAATTTCTGGAATGATAAAGGCAAAACTCAACTGAAAAAACATCACTGAACACGTACGGATCATCTCATACTTATTGTGACGGTATTTTAAGATAAATTTTACTCCAAAACTGAGAATAGCTAGTGTATACAACGTCCCGTAAACAAACCATTGGCTTGCAGGATTACCGCTTATCAATTTGCTCAAGGGATCAAAAAGACTTATCAGCCCAGTATTTTCTCCTTCCGCGTTAAGGCCCAGAAACTGCGGAAACCAATAAAGGACGATATAAAATAAGGTAAGCAAAATACCGGTTGCCCAGCCTAATACGCCACGCGAGGTCATCGATTTAAAAAAGACCCCGTCGTTTTTGATTCCGGCATGTTTGCCGAGATAGAGATCTGCAGCAAAAAGGACGATTCCTCCAGCAATAAGTCCAAGTGCCAAAGATAAAAAGATCATTTTATTGGGAAAATTGACATTGGCCAAAGCTAAAATCAATATAAAAAGACCAATTAATCCCACGCCCACAGCCAATTTTTGGCGGGTACTTATGGCTTTTGGCGGTTCGCCGGTAAGGGACATGTTGCGGTTTAGGGTGCTCATGAGGGAAAATTATTATTGTAATTAGTATTGTTATTTCTTTATAAGACCTCACAGGTTTTAAAAACCTGTGAGGTCTTATTTGTTTCTATTATTCAAGAGTTATTTCCTTATTTAATTCTGGTGTTTTGGCATAATGAACATATTTAAAATTTTCTTTGTCGCGAAACAGCTCTAAAACAAATTTACGAGCAAGCAATGTTTTTTTGGTTGATATAAGAGACTCAAAAGAAGAATGGGAATAGGTCGAAAAATCATTTGTGAATCCATGATGAGTTGGGTTTAAATGAATATATATTATTAATTCCCTGAGATAAGATTCAGTATCTATTTTTTTTCTAGAAAAACGATCTTGAAAAAGACTTCCATTTCTATTATAAGCCTTGTTTATGGACTTAGAATAGGAATTGAAAAAATTTGAAAACTTCTGAGAAATTTTTTGGTCATCACAATTTTCTTTAGTTTTTATCAAAAGATGTAAATGATTTTTCAATAAACAATAGCTCAAAATTTCGGTAACCTCAACCAGATGTTTTTTCATGAGATTCAAGAAAAAAATATAATTTTTATTTTCTTTGAATAGGTTCTCATTATTATTGCCTCTGTTGTAGATATGATAATATCGATCTGAAGTAAGGTTCTCATATTTCATAAAATTAGTCTTATGTGCATAAACCTCACAGGTTTTAAAAACCTGTGAGGTTTTTCTACGCGTTCATTTGCTCCTTTTGGGACTCAAAAGCCTTTAAAATATCCCTTTCATAATGTTTATAGAATTCAGGATCAAAATTGGCTGCTTTGAGGTTATTAATGACAAAATCCACGTCTTTTTTGGCAGTTAGCCAGCGGTCAAAAACTTCGTGTCGCATACGGATGCCAAAGGTATTTATACCCAGAAATTCGCCAGTTTCCTTATGGTAGGCTATGGTAATACATTTAGTGTCATCAGCGTGTTTCCAATGAAAATGGGCTTCGTAATCCTTTTTGCCTTTAGTGCTAAAAACCCAGCCGTAGGTTTGATATTCGATATCCATAAACTTGGCTGAATTGAACCAATGTCCGGGTTTGTACTCAAAAGACTTTCCGCAAATGGTCTGCGCCAGCGCTTCGCCCATCATTCGGCCGGTGTACCAGACCGCTTCCACAGGTTTTCTTAAACCAATCGCTTCGCGTTGCTGCGCACAGTCGCCAATAGCATAAATATCTGAAACACTGGTTTCCAGCATTCGATTTACTAAAATACCTTTATCAGTTTCAATTCCTGAACCTTCCAGAAAATCGATTTTCGGTTTTACACCTGTAGTAATACCTACAAGTTGGCATTCAATTTCCTCTCCAGCTTCGGTAAGCACACCGCGTACATTACCATTTCCATCGTCAAGAATTTTATCGAGGTTTGTATTATGCCGCAGATCGATGCCATGCGATAGAATGTGCCGCGAGATCATCGCAGCTTCCCCGTCAGGCAAAACGCCACTCCAGAAAGCATTCTCGCGTACGAATATAGTAACTGCAATTCCACGCGTATGCAGCATTTCAGCGAGTTCTATACCTATTAATCCACCGCCTATGATTACCGCGCGCTTACAAATTTCTTTATTGGGCGCATTTTTTTCCAGTTCCTCCAGATCCTGTTTGGTCACAAGTCCCTGAACACCTGTAAGATCAAGGCCTTCCCAACCAAATGTTTGCGTAGTGGAACCCGAAGCGATTATAAGTTTATCATACTTTAATATATCGTTCTCGGCAAAATGCAGCGTTTTATTTTTGGTATCTACAAGTTGAACGTAACCGGTTTTACGCTCCAGTCGGTTTTTGTCCCAGAACCATTCCTCATACGGCTGGATATCTTTCCACTGCATATGACCCATATAAACGTACATGAGCGCGGTACGTGAAAAAAAGGCGTCACTTTCCGCAGAGATGAGTGTGATCTTTTTATCGGAATTCTTGCGGATGTGGCGTGCGGCGGTTACCCCGGCAATGCCGTTACCTATTATGACGATGTGCTCCATGCGAAAATATTTATGCTGTGGTCGGTCTTAAAGATATAAACTTAATGCATTCCATAATTTATAAGCGATCTAAATATGTTTTGGCATATTCGTCGTTAATCTTAATTACTTCATTCTGTAATTTCGCTTCCGCGAAAACGACATAACCCTAAAGTTTTTTGTTATGAAAGTTTTGATGTTCAGTTTGTTCTTGAGTTTGAATCTGTCTGTTTTCGGTCAGGAAACTACCTTTTTTAATGCTGCGGAAGCCGTTTTTTCCACGTATGTTTCCAATGGAAAAGTAGATTATGCCGCGATAAAAGAAAATCCAGAAAAACTGAACAGTGCTTTGAACAGCGCCAAAAATATGCAAGTAAGTATCGCTGATCCTGAACTCTACCAGGCATTCTGGATAAATGCCTACAATCTGGCAGTTATAAAAGGGATCGTCGATAAATATCCCATTGCGTCGCCAATGGATGTAGCCGGTTTTTTTGATGTAATTACCTATCAACTTGGTGGTCAAAAAACCACCTTAAATAACATAGAAAACGCCTTTTTACGTGCTAAATTCCCTAAGGAAGCACGTTTTCATTTTGTGCTGGTCTGCGCCGGTTTAAGTTGTCCACCCATTATCAATACCGCTTACCGTCTAGAAACTCTTGAAAGTCAATTACAAAAACAGACCGAATTATCGCTTAATAATCCAGATTTCATCAAGGTAAAGGGTGATAATGTGGCTGTAAGTATGATTTTTAAGTGGTATAAAGAGGATTTTGAAAGACAGGAAGGTGTTCTTACATTTATCAATAGGTTTAAAAATAAGAAATTACCAAAAAATGCAATCTTGAGTTTCTACGATTATAACTGGGCTCTTAATGAGAAAAAATGATCTAAAACCACCTAAAAACAGGTCTTTTTTAGCCGAATTTTACTTGTTTTAGTCGTATTTTGAATGTATGAAATACAGCTATTTTGGTTTTTTGATACTGCTATTGTTTTCGGCCTGCCAAGCGCAGGAGTTTGAGATTACCGAAAAAATAGATGGAGTAAGTTACGTGGCATCCCACGACTCCATTGAAGAAAACCATTTGCAACCGCTTATCGATCTGGGTGTGAATTACGCGTCAGTTATGCCTTTTGCATTTATGCGCAGCGTTGAAGACCCAAAGCTTATTTACAATAGCGAGCGACAATGGTACGGTGAGACTTATGCCGGTGCCGGAGACTTTATCAACCTTTTACATGAGAAAAATATAAAGGTTATGCTCAAACCTCATATTTGGATTGGTCGCGGAACTTTTACCGGCGATATGCTTTTAACTTCCGAAGAAGATTGGATACAATTTGAAACCGATTTTGAACGCTACATTTTACTTTATGCGAAACTTGCACAGGAAAATAATGTGGAAATCTACTGTATAGGAACGGAACTTTTTAATTTTGTAAATACGCGCACCGCATTCTGGAAACTGTTAATTGTAAAGATTAGGAAAATCTATAAAGGTCAACTGACCTATGCCGAAAATTGGGATAAAGTGACTTCAAATCCGTTGTGGGCAGATTTGGATTTTATAGGTGCAGATGCGTATTTTCCGGTTTCTGAATCTAAGACGCCCACTGTAAAAGAAGCCCGAGCTGGCTGGGAACCGCATAAAATTATGCTGCAAGAACTTTCTGAAAACATCAAAAAACCAGTTCTTTTCACCGAATATGGCTACCGAAGTGTAGATTATGCAGGCCGCCAACCATGGCTTACAGACCGCACTGAGGGCGGTGTAAACCTGCAAGGTCAGCTCAATCTTACGGAAGCTTTATTTGACGAGTTCTGGGATGAATCCTGGTTTGCCGGTGGTTTTATCTGGAAGTGGCACCACGATCATGAAACTTCCGGCGGCGCCGAAAATAATCGTTTTACCCCACAAAACAAACCGGTTCAGGAGTTTTTAAAGAAGCGGTTTAACCTTAAAAAAAATAGGTAAAACCATCTACACGATAATTATTGGGATCAGCAAGTTGAAATTTTCCCCTTCTTGAAAAGGAGGGGAGTCTTTAAATGGGAATCCTTAATTAATCTGCAACCTTCAACCAGAAATCCCTTTCACCCATCAATAAGTGATCTGGAAATCACGATTTTTTGAATTTCTGAAGTGCCCTCATAAATCTGAGTGATTTTAGCGTCACGCATAAGGCGTTCTACGTGGTATTCTTTGACGTAGCCATTACCGCCGTGTATTTGTATTGCTTCCACAGTTACGTCCATTGCGGTTTTTGAGGCGTGCAGTTTTGCCATAGA
>JBBPYO010000323.1:0-2147 GCA_038199845.1 Flavobacteriales bacterium | reverse complement strand
GTACAACGCATGAGATATTTACTTCTTTTGGTAGGTTTATTGCTTACCACAAATTCTTTTGGCCAGATCTACGATCCGGTGGACTGGGCGACTTCGGTGGAAAAGACAAACGATTCCACCTATGTTCTTGTCGCCACCGCCACGATACAAGACGGTTGGCATCTGTACTCCCAAAATGTTCCCGACGGCGGACCAATTGCAACGGAATTCAGCTATAAAGAATCAGAAGATTACGCTCTTTCTGGGAAAACAATCGAAGAGGAGGGAAATACCATTCAAGATCCCGTTTTTGAAATGGAAATAACCTATTTTGAAGATGAGGTAGATTTTCGGCAGGAAATCAGTTACTCTGGAGCGCCCATAAAAATTACTGGCGAGGTGGTTTTTATGGTTTGCGATGATGAACGTTGCCTGGCGCCCAAAACTGAAGAACTGGTTTTCGCGCTTCCCGGTTATATAGAAAAAGGGACAGGTATTACTATGGCTGTGGGGCAAGATAATGCCAAAAAAACTGCAGTCAACCCCGTTTCAAAAGAACCCGCATCGACAAATACCACCGCACCAAAAAAAGACCGTGATCTCCTGCGTATTTTTATCATTGCCTTTTTATCTGGTTTTGCCGCGCTACTTACACCTTGCGTGTTTCCGATGATTCCCATGACGGTTAGTTTCTTTACTAAACAAAGCAAAACCCGGGCAAAAGGGATCAGCAACGCTATTATTTATGGCCTTTCCATTATTGTGATTTACGTGTTTTTAGGCAGTTTGGTAACTTTGATTTTTGGCGCCGATTCATTAAATGCACTTTCTACAAATGTGTGGTTTAACCTTATATTCTTTGTGATCTTAGTGATTTTTGCAGTGTCTTTTATGGGCGCTTTTGAAATTATGTTGCCAAGTTCCTGGAGCACAAAAATCGATTCCCAGGCGGATCGTAGTGGTTTTGTTGGTATCTTTTTTATGGCGCTGGCGCTTGCGATCGTGTCTTTTTCCTGTACTGGGCCCATTGTGGGCACGTTGCTGGTCGAGGCTGCTAGTAACGGTGGGATCGCTCCGGTGGTGGGAATGCTTGGTTTTTCGATGGCCATTGCCATTCCGTTTGCGCTTTTTGCCGCTTTCCCCGGTTGGTTGAATTCGCTTCCAAAAAGCGGCGGTTGGCTCAATACCGTAAAAGTGGTTTTGGGTTTTCTGGAACTGGCCCTTGCCTTTAAATTCCTGTCCAATGCAGATCTTGTAATGCAATATCATCTACTGGAACGAGAAACTTTTCTGGCGATCTGGATCGCTATTTTTGGTACACTTTCGCTCTATTTGTTCGGAAAGATCACCTTGCCGCACGATTCACCGCTGCCGCATATTTCAGTCGGTCGTTTGAGTTTGGGATTGTTGACACTGGCATTTACGGTTTACATGATTCCCGGTCTCTGGGGAGCACCACTGCAATGGATTAGTGGTTTTCCGCCGCCATTACAATATAGTGAGAGTCCGTACGGCGTGGGCAATAGTCAGGGTGGAGCCGCGCTAAACGCACCAGAACTTCCAGAAGGTGCCGAACTGGGGCCTTATGATATTCCCAC
The DNA here is from genome assembly GCA_038199845.1 of Flavobacteriales bacterium. Classification (GTDB taxonomy): domain Bacteria; phylum Bacteroidota; class Bacteroidia; order Flavobacteriales; family Flavobacteriaceae; genus Leeuwenhoekiella. Next base: position 570 of record JBBPYO010000323.1, on the reverse strand, counting down.
GTTCAAGGATTACGATAGCGGAATGGCCTATGCCAAACAAATCAACAAACCGGTGATGCTCGATTTTACCGGTTATGCCTGCGTAAATTGTCGTAAAATGGAAGAGCGCGTGTGGTCGGACCCGCATATTCTGGACATTCTTAAAAATAAGGTCGTGCTCATTTCTTTATATGTTGATGATAAGCGCGATCTGCCCGAAAATGAGATATTTACCTCGACCGGCGGAAAAGAAATAACTACCGTAGGCGGAAAGTGGAGCGATTTCCAGATCGAAAAATATAGGGCCAATGCCCAGCCGTATTATGTGCTCCTAGATCACGCGGGGAATAATTTAAATGCCCATACCGCCTACAATCCGGATGTGGAAGAGTATTTGGCATGGTTAGATGAAGGGATTAATAATTTTAAATAGTTTCTTATAATCCTAGTATTTACTTTTTGTCATTTCGACAGAGCCGTTTTTTCTGCGGCGACGAGAAATCTCAATTGTATGATTAGTTGTATCGGTTTTTGGGCGTTTCCCTGCGGGTCGGGCTTTACGTTGCAATCTTTTTGCGAAAAGCAAAAAGG
>JBBPYO010000322.1:0-6268 GCA_038199845.1 Flavobacteriales bacterium | reverse complement strand
TTTATTACGTTAGTCTTTATTGGTTTTTGTGTGATTAATCCCTTTTTTATTACTAAAAAGCATAAAAAAACCGCCTAGTGGCGGTTTTAGTATATTTAATCAATTTTGAGGTAAATTAAATAGCTTTCTTGTTGAGTCGATTTTCTGCCATCTCATTAAGAGACTTATCACAGTTTTCAGCATCTTTAAATATTTCGTGCAGTTTTTTTGCAATGTCATCATGCCCCAGCTCTTTGGCGTATCTCGTAACGGTGCCATATCCTGTGATTTCATAATGAGCGATGCGTTGTGCTTCTGCAATAATACCGGCATCCATTACGGCAGGCTCCGCATCTTCCTTTAAAAAGGATTCTGTTTCTTTAATTAATCCACCCATTGCTTTGCATTCTTCACCGGTGGGTTTGAATCCAAGTTCTTTAGCGATTTCTTCCAAGTGTTTTTTATGATTTTCGGTTTCTTTTAAATGGTCTTGAAAAAGTTGCTTTAGTTTTGAATCATGAACTGCTTCCACTAATTTGGGAATTACTTTCAAATGCTGAGTTTCCGCACTATATAAATCTTTGAGCTGATGTTGGAATAAATCCTCTAGGTTCTTCATCTTATAATTTTTAATTGTTCACACTAAAATAAAGAATATGGTTTCGCTTATGCGTTAAGTAATTAATAAATAAACAATTTACATAAATCCAAAGAATGACCGTGTTTCCTGATATTTATGAAAATCTCTTATTTGTTCTAAAAGTAGTTTTCAGGAATACTGAACAACCTGCTCATTCAGGCATAAAGCGACCTTCCACAGAAGTGGCCAAAAATCTGTAAAAATGGTCGAAAAACGAACTTATTTGGGGGAAAAACGAAGATAAATTTTTCGAAATCAGGAAATTTACAATGGCTATTAAAACCAATCGTATTCAATTAAAACCAATTACGCGATAATGATTGAAGTAAATCTGAAAGCACCTGCAATTAGGAAACCTTTTTTCCTGTCCTCACAAAAATATTACAATGGAAAGTGCGAACCGCAATGGAATGCGCAAAAACGGTTAGGAACCTAGTAGAGCTCCGTGGTTTTTCGGTAAAGAAAATATTTTTTTAGGACACTTAGCGGATATTCAATTATTTTCATTAAATAATTGTTACACCTTTAAAAAGCTCTTTTTTAACAGTTCAATTTACTATTGTTTGTATCACACCGCCATCGGATTTTGGTATATTTGATAACACTAAAAAAAGAACTTAACTCTAAAAATTTTAATTTATGGAAAATTGGCTATATGCAAACGGAAATGTTCTACTGAAAGTAATCTGTTCGATCATAGTGATTTTTTCGATTATAATTCTCATTACGCGTATTTCTGGCTTACGGACCTTCGCAAAAATGTCAAGTTTTGATTTTGCTTCTACTATTGCGATTGGCTCTGTTTTAGCGTCAGTAGTAATGAATACCAATCAGTCACTGCTAAAAGGTGCCGTTGCCCTGGCCGGAATTGTTGCTTTTCAATCTTTTTTTGCATTAATGGTACGCCGTTCTGATGCCTTCAAAAATATATTTACAAATGATCCTATTTTGCTTATGGATAAAGGAAAGATACTGTACGAAAATCTATCCAAAACAAATGTAGCTGAAGGCGATCTTATAGCAAAACTGCGCGAGGCCAATGTAATTGATTTCTCTGAAGTGCTTGCTGTGGTTCTTGAATCTACCGGAGATATGTCCGTACTTCATACTTCGGAAAATAAGAAGCTAATGCCAAAAATTTTAGAAGGTGTCAAAGGTATTCCGAAATCTTAGATACCAACTAAATTAGCAATTCCTTGAATTCGTCGAGGAGCTGGAGCTTCTAATTACTTAGGAGCTATATTCTACTTTCTTAAAAAGATATTCCATAGAAAAAATTGGAACTCCTTTTATAAATAGGATTATATTATCAACCATTCATTTAACCGATTACTTTTTCAACTTACAAAAGAAAATTACTCCAATAAAAAATGCCCCTCATTTTAATCATAAGGGGCATTTTTCTTCTTAGCAAATAGTACTTACAAGATTAATGTAAGTCTTCCATACTTTTAATTTTGTTGAGTCCTGACTGGATTTTTTCACGCTGCATACGTAAAAGATCGGCAGTGCTGGCAGGAAGTTCACCCGGTGCTAGCGCTTCATCGTACTCTTTTAATGCATTCTTTTCTCCACGAATGCATTCTTCAAGCATTGACTCATCATCATCACTGGCAAAAATAGATTTAAAATCCATCCAACCGCGATGTAGGTTTGCAGCAGCACTTCCGGAATCACTAAATTTTTCACCATATTTATTAAGTTCCGATTTTAATGCACTTACAAAACCGCTGCGTTCTTCTGACCGTGTTTTAAAATAAGTTTTTAATGCACTGCTATCTGTATGCTCAACTGCTCTGTCAAAACCTTTTTGTGCATCTATATTTTTTTCTAAAATATCATTGAGGTGATCCCCAATTTTATCTGTGTAATCGTTCATAATGTTGGTTTTTAATTATTTACTTAAAAGTACTTATCTCTTCCAAAAGTTGTTCGTAATGAAAACATAAATTATGTTTAATAATATGTTATCATTTTATAACATGTTATGAATTACGGCTTTTAATTTTAAAATTCTCAGATTTTAGCACTATCAAGCTCCAAAATGAAATTTTCCAATTCATACTTATACATCTGATAAACTAGAATTATCGTATGATTAAATAGAACAAGAACAGATATAATATACTGGTGGCATTAAATGTTTACAATCCACATGTCGAGACAAGTACTTCGATTTTGTTAAGGGTAGAGCAAAGTCAAGTGATTAAAATTCTAGATTGCGCGTCATCTATCATTTCTTGATTATTTTAATAAACTCATACTATTACTTATAGGATTAAAAAAAGGGACTGCTAGTATTTAGCAGTCCCTTTTTTAATCGATTTTTATTTTAAACCAAAAATCCTATAAAAGTAGATTAGTACGCATTTGCAATAATTTGTTCAAACAATTCCTGTTTACCGCTATATTGTGTGGGCTCTCCTTTTTCATTTGCGAATGTACTAAGATCCTCAAGTGATAAAGATCCTTTTTCAAATTCGGCTCCTTTGCCATTATCATACGAAGCGTAACGCTCTTTGCGCAGCTTTTTATAGTCTGAATGCTCTAAGATCTCGCTTGCGCAAATCAGACCGCGGGCAAATACATCCATACCAGCAATATGTGCTATAAATTTATCTTCTAAGTCGGTTGAGTTTCTTCTTACTTTAGCGTCAAAATTTATACCACCGCCCTGAATTCCGCCGCCTTCAAGAATAACGAGCATCGCTTCAGTAATTTCAAAAAGATTGATTGGAAACTGGTCTGTATCCCAACCATTTTGATAATCACCACGGTTAGCATCTATACTGCCCAGCATTCCGGCATCCACTGCAACTTGTAGTTCATGCTGAAAAGTATGGCCAGCAAGTGTAGCGTGATTGACTTCAAGATTCAATTTAAAATCATTTTGAAGATCGTATTTTTCAATAAATGCCAATGACGTTGCCGCATCATAATCGTACTGATGTTTCATGGGCTCCATTGGTTTAGGTTCTAAAAGGAAAGTTCCTTTAAAACCTTGCTTTTGCGCATAATCTTTACAGGTATGTAAAAAACGGGCAAGGTGCTCTTGTTCGCGCTTCATATCTGTATTGAGCAAACTCATATAACCTTCGCGCCCACCCCAGAATACGTAATTCTCACCTCCTAGAGCAATGGTCGCATCTATCGCTATTTTTGCTTGTCCACCTGCATAAGCAAGAACGTCAAAATTGGGATTGGTCGCTGCACCGTTCATATACCGCTTGTTACTGAAGAGATTTGAAGTACCCCAGAGCAGTTCTATACCAGATTCCTGCTGCTTTTGCTTGGCGTAATCAACCATGGTATGTACGCGTTTTTCAAACTCTTTTAACGTTGGCGCCTCATCAACCACATCTACATCGTGAAAACAGTAGAAAGGCATACCCAGCTTGGTCATGAATTCAAAAGCGGCATCCATTTTATCTTTGGCTCGCGTAATGGGATCGTCACTTCTATCCCAGACAAACTTTTCTGTTCCTGGCCCAAAAGGATCTGCACCCGTATTATTAAACGTGTGCCAATATGCGGTAGCAAAACGAAGATGTTCCTTCAAGGTCTTACCAGCGATGCTTCTGTTTTCATCATAATACTTAAAGGCAAATGGATTTTTACTATCCTTTCCTTCAAATTTTATCGTATCGATATCTTTGAAAAATTTGTTTTCTGAACTCATAGTTTGTATACTGTTAATATTAGTTATGTCATCCTCAATTCTAGTGATAGAATCGTTTTTGTAAAGATTTTTTTAGATTTCCATTAAAGCAAAATATTTTTAAATTGCTAAGAATTTTCAGCTAATGATAAAGCTTTAATCCCATTAAAGCTTAGTTCAAACCATTGCCAAGTATATCTTTACTCAAGCTATTTAAGGCTTCTTAAATTCAAAAATAAAACCTGGTAACACCAAACCTTCACTCCTTTGCAACCCATAAATATAAATTTACAATTGGTGTAGTTCTAGCATTTAATAAACGTCATACGCAAACGATATCTTAAATGACCCAGTTTGATTAAAAATTAGGAAATTCTACCTAAAAATAGAAAAACATTTCTTTAAAATATAAATCGCTTTTAAGAATCTTATAGTTTTTCTGACTACAAGTTTAACCAACTTTTTTTAATCTGGCAATAATAAATATCTAAAAAATTATAAAAGAAGGAAATTTCTGTAATTAAGTAAATATGCCTAAAGAAATATTAGTATTATAAAGAAAACTAGACAATTTAGCAGATTAAATTGTAAAATTAGATCTCTCCTGTTCAATGCGGTTAAAATCTATATTTGTATTATATCTTTGAAAAAAACTGAGTTACAGTGACGCACTGCCTCCAACCCTGGCCAATGAAAAAAAATATTATAAACACGGAAACCGGAAATGTTATTAAAGCTTCCGTGATGAACTCCGTAACCATTGATTGTGTGATTTTCGGTTTTCAAAATTCAAAATTAGAGATACTTTTGGTAAAGCACGCGGTGGGCATCCGCAAGGGAGAATGGGGATTACCGGGTGGCTGGATAGAAAAAAAGGAAAGCATAGATAACGCAGCAAGTAGGTTATTGCTGGAGCTTACGGGCATAAACGATATCTTTTTGGAGCAGCTGCGTGCGTTTGGCAATCCGGATCGCTTTCCAGCTGGCCGTGTTATAACCATAGGATACTATGCGCTCATAAATACCGAATTATACGATATAAAAGCGGGTTATACAGCCTCAGAAGTCGCTTGGTTTAGGGTGGATGAAATCCCAAATCTCATTTATGACCATAATGAAATCCTTCAAGTTAGTCTGAAACAACTGCGCCATAGGGTTCGTCAGGCGCCAATAGGTTTTAACTTGTTACCAGAAAAATTCACCCTATTGCAACTTATGTATCTTTATGAAGAAATACTGGGAGTTTCGATGGATAAACCTAACTTTCGAAGGAAATTTTTACAGATGAAGCTCCTGGTCGATCTGAAGGAAAAGGAACAAAACGTATCGCATCGAGCAGCGAAGCTTTTTCGTTTTGACGATGATATATATCGGAAATTAACTGAAAAAGGGTTCAATTTTGAGTTTTGAATCTCTCTAGAACTCAGAAATAAACTGCTGTTTTTCGATTAGAAAATTGCGTTTTTCGACTAAAATACCAGATTTCTTAATATCAAACCTATATTCTCCATACATAATAAGTAACCATTAATATTAAGCCCTCCAAGACCTGATTGATAAAGAATCCATTTTTCATGGATAGAATTATATTTACGTCGCCCATCCAGATTCTGACATTTTTTTTTGTAATAACAAAATCAAAATAAATAGACTTCGAAAATAACCGTGACTATTTTTCTTTTATCGCCGGCGGAATCTTTCTTAGGGTTGCTTATTTTAAAAACTAATTTTATCGAAAATAGTGAAAATTAGCTTTTTTATGGGGCCAAATGAACATGTAGTGAGTGCATGTTCCGGTTATATCTTGATTAATAAAGTATGTTTCCGGCTAGGAGATTTAAAATCGAAGGCATCATTTCTTGTAAGCCATCGATTTTATCAAGCATTTTTAGATTGTTTTATAAACCATTTCCTGATATTCTTCAGATCAAGCTAGGATAAGGGCAAATACTTTAAAAAAATAAAGCCCTTTTACACTGAAGTAAAAGAGC
>JBBPYO010000321.1:0-4685 GCA_038199845.1 Flavobacteriales bacterium | reverse complement strand
AGCGTTCTATTATTATTATAGGATCGCTTTTCTTTATTTTTGGATTCGTGACCTGGCTCAATTCGGTATTGATCCCGTATCTCAAAATGGCCAACGAACTCAATAATTTTGAGGCGTATCTGGTCGCTTTCGCTTCTTATATTTCATATTTCGTCATGGCGCTTCCCTCGGCCTGGGTATTGCAGAGAACTGGCTTTAAAAAAGGAATGACTTTAGGTCTTGTGGTTATGGCGGTGGGTGCGCTCATTTTTATACCGGCGGCTCTTTCCCGCACCTACGGGTTGTTTTTGTTCGGTCTTTTTGTACAGGGTTCTGGGCTTGCGCTTTTGCAATCTGCAGCCAACCCATACATTACTATTTTGGGCCCCATTGAAAGCGCTGCCAGACGGATTAGTATCATGGGAATCTGTAATAAACTGGCTGGCGCGCTGGCTCCCATTATTTTTGGTGCTATTCTTCTTAAAAATATGGATGCGCTGGAAGCAAAGCTTTTAACGTTAGGTGCAGTCGAGAAAGCGGCTGAACTTGATGAACTTTCTTCGCGTGTGATTACGCCTTATGTTATTATGGCAGTCGTTTTGGTAGCGCTAGGAATTCTTATTTATTTTTCGGCTCTGCCGGAAATTGAAACCGATACGGAAGATGAAGCGGTTGCAGCTGCCAATAAGGACAAAAAGAGCATTTTTCAGTTTCCAAACCTGCTTATGGGCACACTGGCCATGTTTGTCTATGTAGGCGTTGAGGTCATTGCCGGTGATACCGTAATTAGTTATGCGCGCAATGCTCAAAACATTCCTACTGATGTGGCCAAATTCTTTACCACATACACGCTTATTGCCATGATCGTGGGCTATCTGGTGGGTACGGTGACAATTCCTAAATATTTAAGTCAGCAAAAAGCGATGCAGATTTCTGGGATTTTGGGAATTATATTGGGACTTACCGCCATTTTCACAGATGGATATATTTCTGTTTTGTTCATTTCGTTGCTGGGATTGGCAAATGCGCTTGTGTTTCCAGCTATCTGGCCGCTATCTTTAGCCGGTTTGGGACGTTTTACAAAAATAGGTTCGTCTTTTTTAATCATGGCGCTGGCCGGTGGAGCAATCATTCCGCCACTTTATGGTTATCTGGCAGATGCCTGGAATCCGCAAAGTGCGTACTGGATTATTATCCCCTGCTATATGTACATTTGGTTTTTTGCTTCAAAAGGAAATAAAATTGCCAAGAGTGGTGATAAATCGACTAAAATTGATCCTGAAATAACGATCTAAAATCGGTAGAAAAGCCTATAAAACGGGCTATTTTCAGCTAATTATTGCAATAAGTGTTTTTTCACCTCATTAAGATAACTACGTCCTATTGTATATTTATAACCACCTATTTCAACACAGTTACCCTCAATAGCATCTACTTTATTAACTGAAATGGTGAAGGAGCGGTGAATTCTCAAAAAGCGTTCCGGTGGAAGGCTTTCGGTAAAGCTACTCAAGGTTTGGTGCACAACATATTTGCTACTGGAGGTAACAATCTTAATGTAATCTTTAATACTTTCTACTACCAGAATCTCCTGAAGATTTATTTTTTTCATTTTCTTTTTATCTATTTTGACAAAAAGATGGTCAATTTCTACAGCGACGGCACCATTTACGCTGGTTGATTTATTTCTTATTGCCTTGTTCACCGCTTTTAGAAATCGTGGAAAAGGAATGGGCTTTATTAGATAATCCAGGACTTCCATCTCATAACTCTGCACCGCATATTCTTGGTGGGCGGTGGTGATGATCACCAGCGGTTTAAACGGTAGGCTGTTCAAAAAGCTAAAACCGTCTATAATGGGCATATTAATATCTAGAAATAGGAGATCTACGGAATTGGTCTGCATGAACTCCAAACTGTCTATGGCATTATTAAAAGTTTTGATAAGTTCAAGATCCTTAATCTGACCCACAAAATTTTTAATGACATTTACGGCCAGCGGTTCATCGTCTATAATTATGCATTGTAAACTCATCGTAATTTCAGCTTTAGGTCAACTATAAATTCGTTTTTCAGATTGTGAATTTTTAGTTGGAATTCTTCTTTGGCGTAACCCAATTCCAATCTTTTTTTGACATTTTCTATACCAATTCCACCTTCATTTTTAATTTTGGGAATATACGATTCACTTGTTGCGGTATTGCGTATTTTAAAATAAAGAAAACCATCATCAATGATAAAATCGATCTTGATACAGACTTCGCCAATGTTTTTATTTGCACCGTGTTTAAAGGCATTTTCCACAAATGGGATCAACAGCATGGGTGCGATTTTTTTACCCTCAATATCGCCGGAAATACTTAGGTCAATATTTAGAAGATCTCCATAACGTATACGTTCCAGATCCAGATAATTCTGAATACAGCACAGTTCTTTTTTCAGGCTTTGCATATTTGGTTTGGTCTCGTAAACCAGATACCGCATGAGTTCAGAAAGTTTGAGCACAACCTCTGGAGTTTTTATAGATTGCTCAAGACTCAGCGAGTAAATATTGTTAAGGGTATTAAAAAAGAAATGCGGAGAGATCTGTGAGCGCAAAAAGCGAAGTTCGGTTTCCATCTGTACTTTTTCCAGTCGTGCGGCGCGGCTGCTTTCGCGCAAAAAATCAGCTGTGATCTTAATGGCGGTGACAAAGGAGAGCACATAAAATTCGCCCAGCATCATGACCAGCGCGTAGTTAAAGGTAAATTCGGTTGTTTTTTCCGGTCCTTCTGGCCAGACATTATGGCTTATAAACCAGAAGGTGAGTTGGTATTTAAAAAGCGAAAGCCCAAAGATGAACAGGATTAGAATACTTGAGAAAAGGATGATTTTCTTTTTATAGATCAGTTTGGGAATGAGCAAATAAATGGTAACATAGCACAAGGCAATATGAATTGGGAATTCAACCAGATTGCCTTTAAGCGATAGCCAGAAATCGCCATAATAACTGCCCCAACGCAAGGTATTGAAAGTGAAATAAATCAGCCAGAACACGAGATGATGTTTGGCACTTATTCCATCAGTTTTTTTGGTGAAGAGTTGGCTTAAATTCATGCAGAAATACGGGTTATGAGGTCAAAAATCTCTGGTACGTTGTTGTATGTCTTAGTACAACTGTCATTGGTCTAATATTATTTTTTGAAGTGTTCAATTTATAAATATTTATGATAAAGATGCGCTGAAAATTACGGTTCTTGTCCTTGCACATTAAAAACGTGTTGCAATGCAACAATTATTGCCCATCTAAAGACAATTATTATTATTATGATAAAAAATTATGCTTTTTGTGCGAGTTTATTTTTTCTGCTAATTGCTTGTGGAGGAGGTGAAACGGAACCCAAACCTGAAAAAAACCAGAAACCTCTTATAAGTTATGTAAATCCCTTTATCGGCACCGGTGGTCACGGGCACACTTTCCCAGGTGTTACTGTGCCTTTTGGGATGGTGCAGCCCAGTCCAGATAATGGGCAGAACGGTTGGGACTGGTGTTCGGGCTACCATTATTCAGATTCGCTGGTAGCGGGTTTTGGTCAGTTGCACTTGAGCGGAACGGGAATAGGCGATCTGGCCGACCTTCTTTTTATGCCCACAAATAAAAAAGTGGATTTGACCGTACCGGTTAAAAAACAAACTGATATTCCCTATTTATCGCGCTATTCTCACGATAATGAAGAGGCACATCCCGGCTATTATCGTGTGTTTCTCGAAGACCCGAAAATTGATGTGGCGCTTACCGCCAGCCAGCGCACCGCATATCAAAAATATACGTTTACAAAAGGTGATGAGCAATCGGTGATCCTGGATCTGGGATTTGCCATCAATTGGGACAGGCCCACCGAAACTTCCATAAAGTTAAAAAATCCCACAACCATTACCGGAACCCGTCACAGCAGCGGCTGGGCAAAAAATCAAAAGGTGTTTTTTGTGGCGCAGTTCTCAAAACCCATGGTTTCGCACCAATTTACTGTGGAAGGAAAAGAAGTTGAATCCGATAGCGTTTCCGGATCAAAAACGGCTGGTCAGTTCTTTTTTGATTCCGAAGAAAATGACACTTTAGAGGTCAAAATCGCCCTTTCTTCGGTAAATATTGCCAACGCAGAAGAAAATCTGGATACGGAATCCAATTTTAACCAGGTTCAGCAAGAAACCGAAAATATTTGGGAAAAGACCCTTTCCAAAATCGAAGTGGAAACACCGGTAGATTCCCTGAAAACCATTTTTTACACCGCACTTTACCACACGCATCTTTCTCCGGTTACCTTCAGCGATAAAAAAGGCGAGTTCCGACTTCAAAACGACAGTATTGCCAAAGGCGATTTTACCGCCTACACCACGCTTTCCCTTTGGGATACGTTTCGTGCCGAGCAACCTTTGCTCACACTTACAGATCCTGATAGAGTGGGTGATATCATCAATTCCATGCTCGCGTATTATGGCATCAATAAAAAACTTCCCGTTTGGAATCTCTACGGAAATGAAACCAACACCATGACGGGCTACCACGCGATCCCGGTGATTACCGAAGCGTATCTCAAAGGCATAAAAGGTTTTGATGCAGAACAGGCTTTTGAAGCGATGAAAACCACGATGATGCAGAACGAGCGCTGGTTGGGTCTTTATAAGGAATACGGCTATATTCCCTTTGATCTGGGCAACGAGTCGGT
>JBBPYO010000320.1:0-2385 GCA_038199845.1 Flavobacteriales bacterium | reverse complement strand
ATAAGCGTAACCTCAGTTCCCTTAGGACCTTTTATAAGCTCAACGGCATCATCAAGACGCATTCCTATAATACTTGTGGCTACCTCATCATCCTTTTGTTTCACTTTTAATATAATATCGCCTTCTTCAAGTTCTTCCTCACGCCATGCAGGACCTCCAGAAATAATTTCGGTTACTTGAACCTCATTATTTTTTTTCTGCAAACGCGCGCCTATACCCTGAAATTGGCCGCTCATTTGCATATCAAAACGGTCTTTTTCGGTTGGCGCAAAATAATAAGTGTGTGGATCAAATTCTTCTACTATTGCATTTATATAAACCGTAAAATAATCATTTCGTTCCAGTTCATTTGCAAACTCAAAATAGTCATTAAGCGCCATTTTCGTATCATTGCGGGCATCTTGCTCCAACTCTTCATCCGTTTTTGCAACCGCAGTAGTATCTTTTACAGTAGTAGATTCTGAAACAGATTCTGACGCATCTTGTCCATCCATAAACTCTTCCTCCGTCACGTCTAAAGATGGATTTCCGGCAGTTTCCTCCTTCTTATCAAAATAAGAACCTATAGTATTGAATTTCAATTGCTGCTTCCAGCGTTCCTTAAGTTCTTTTTCGTTTTGAGCGTATTCTATTTTTTCGTAATCTGTATCTATGGAATCGTTCTCATTAAAATCAAACGGTTTATCGAGTATTTCGCTATAGATTCCTTTAGCCAGATCCATACGTTTCATCAACCTATTGTAAGTCAAATCGAAGAAGGTAAAATCCTCATCCCTTATCTGATCATCTATCTGAGTTTCATATTTGGCAAAATCATCAATATCGCTTTGTAAGAAATATCTTTTAAGCGGATCAAGACTGTTTAAGAAATCTTTATAAACAGCCTTAGAGAAATCATCATCCATTGCTTTGGCATCATAATGCCCGCGCTCTAAAACATAAGAAATAAGTTGAATTAAAACTTTGTCCTTTTTAGGATCTGGATCGCTAGTAGTAAAACTGCAAGAAGCAGCGCCTAACAGTAAGGCCAACACCAGTACTTTAACATTTTTGATCATAATTCTTCGCATTTTCATCATTTCAAGCAATCTACATTAAAAATCGTGCCATGTACCGAGGCTTCAATTAATTATTTGTTAAACCAAATACTTAATCCCTATTTAGAATAATTTATAAGATCGAACTATAATTTTTAATCTTAAAATCCAATCTCAACAACTATTGCAACGGTATTAGTTCAATTATCAATTTTGAATTCGTTGCTTCATTTTTTTCGAAATAGAGTTTCACTAATAAAACTCAGGGCTTAGTTTTAAGGCGAGGTAATTTAGTATTTTAGCAGCACAAATAAAACCTATGGCAGTTAAAAAACCCCTTATATTAGTAACCAATGACGACGGAATTACCGCTCCCGGAATCCGCGCACTTATCGAAGTCATGAAAACTCTTGGCGATGTGGTCGTTGTTGCGCCTGACAGTCCGCAGAGCGGTATGGGCCATGCCATCACCGTTAACGATACCATTTTCTGTGACCCCGTTAAATTAAAAAAAAATGCCGCTCACAAGGAGTTCAGTTGCTCTGGTACGCCGGCAGATTGTGTTAAAATAGGAACCCAGAAAATTTTATCGCGTGCTCCAGACCTTTGCGTAAGTGGTATTAACCACGGCTCCAATTCTTCTATAAACGTTATTTATTCGGGTACTATGAGTGCCGCGGTAGAAGCAGGTGTAGAAGGCATTCCCGCTATTGGTTTCTCGCTGCTCGATTATTCACTGGACGCCGACTTTGAACCCTGTAAGCATTTTGTAAAAACAATAGCGCAGCATGTGCTCAAAAACGGAATGGCCCCTGGCATCGTACTTAATGTAAATATTCCAAAATTACCCGAAAAACAGATCAAGGGTATCAAAATCTGCCGTCAGGCCGATGCTAAATGGGTGGAGGATTTTGATAAGAGAACTAGTCCGCAGGGGCGAGATTATTACTGGTTAACCGGTGAATTTGTCAATGAGGATAAAGGCGAGGACACAGACGAATGGGCGCTTAAAAACGGATATGTTTCGATAGTACCCGTACAGTTTGACCTTACCGCGCACCACTTTATTAAAGAACTGAATGCGTGGGAGCTGTAATGAAAAATATTTTGGATTCATAATTATGAATTATACCAATCAATGATCAAGGACTTTGCGCCATTACACAATTTATGAATCGATAACCATTTTTCCATTTATGGAAAGCGAAGAAAATTAATCTTTTAAATATGATTATGCGAAAAACTAAAACCTCATGATTAATAGCATCATATCTTTTGCTTAAGAGATAATAATAAAATGATAATTTATGTACCTACTTTAAGTCATAAGTGATTATAACCTGCAACT
>JBBPYO010000319.1:0-7488 GCA_038199845.1 Flavobacteriales bacterium | reverse complement strand
CTTATCACTTGAACTTACACAATTATAGGACAGGGTTTTTGGGCGTTTCCCTACGGGTCGGGCTTTACGTTACAATCTTTTTGCAAGGAAAGAGCAAAAAGGATTTTCACTTCAATCCCTAACGCGAAATACGTTATCTATAAAATCAAGTTGTTTTTTGACAGAGTTTAATGTGTTCAATGCATACATCATATTTTATTGATTAATCATTTGTCTCATATTTATAAAGTAAAAAGAAAACATGCTGGACTATTCTGAAAATTAAAAAAGCCTTGAAAGGGAAATCTTCCAAAAAATGAAATGATGACCAAAAATCTTGTAAAGTTTGTACAACGGTAGGTTACGCCATTAATTATCGAATTTTTGAGACGCGAGCAAATCCCATTTTGTCGAAAGAATGGGCTGGGTTTCAAACATTTCCACTAAAATCTTAGAAAACCATCTTTTATTGAATATCGAAAAAAGTATTTCCATCCTTTTTTACCTACTCAATAGCAAAAGAAAAAGCCATTCCAGATTAATCTGGAATGGCTTTTTAAATAATTTGTTTTTCTGAGTGCTTAACCTAAAGCAACCCTTTCAAAACCTACAACTTGAACATCACCTAAAGTTTTTACATACTCGGCAACGTCCATTTTGTTGTCTTTGATAAAAGCTTGATTTACCAGTGTATTGTCTTTAAAGAAGCGCTTTAATTTTCCTTTTGCGATATTGTCAAGCATTTCTTCGGGCTTTCCTTCTTCGCGCAATTGATCTTTTGCGATCTCAATTTCCTTATCAATGATTGTTTGGTTTACACCTTCTTCATTAAGGGCAACGGGATTCATTGCAGCAATCTGCATAGAAACATCTTTAGCTACCTCTTCAGCTCCTTCAGAAGCAGCAGATAAACCAGTCAAGGCAGCAATTTTATTGCCAGCGTGAATGTAGAAACCTACATAAGCAGCTTTAAGAACACGGAAATCACCTATTTCTAACTTCTCACCTATAACACCTGTTTGTTCTATTATTTTTTCTTCAACGCTCATTTTATCGTTGAATTTGGCTGCAAGAAAATCTTCTTTAGAATCGTGATTGATCGCGATATCTGCCATTTTATGAGCCATAGAAACAAAGTCGTCATTTTTGGCTACAAAATCTGTCTCACAGTTAAGAGAAATAATTACACCTTGAGTAGCGTCATCATTTACTTTAGCGATAACCGCACCTTCACTAGAATCACGGTCTGCACGATTAGCAGCGATTTTCTGACCTTTTTTGCGCAATATTTCTATTGCAGTATCAAAATTACCATCTGCTTCTACGAGCGCATTTTTGCAGTCCATCATACCTGCACCAGTGGTTTTCCTTAATTTATTTACGTCTGCGGCTGTTACTTTTGCCATGTCTTTTTATAATTTAATGCTATTATTATATTTATTTGCCTTTATATAGACGAAGGATACCGCGTCTAATGAGATTCCGACCTAAGTCGGAATGTCTAAACCCAACCAATTAGTATAGAATTACTTTTTTTAAGATTGGATTTAATAAAAATCGTTCAGCACGATACAAAGATGCGATACTGAACGAGATTTAATAAGATCTAAGAATTCAATATCTATTCTTCTTCGTCGTCTTTAGCAGTTTTTTCTACTTTGGACTTAGAAGGTTTGTCATTAGATTTCTCACCTTTTTTAGCTCTTTTCTTTGGCTTGTCTTCACCGTCATTGTCATCGTCTTTACCTGCTTTTCTGTCAGAAAGACCGCTTACAATAGCGTCTGCCACTGCCGAAACGATTTTTTCGATAGATTTTGAAGCATCATCATTAGAAGGGATGGCGAAATCTACCTCACGTGGATCTGAGTTAGTGTCCACCATCGCAAAAATAGGAATGTTTAGTTTCTGTGCTTCTTTAATCGCGATGTGCTCATTTTTAATATCTACCACAAACAATGCGCCTGGCAAACGTGTCATATCTTCGATAGAACCTAAATTTTTCTCGAGTTTGTCACGCATACGGTTCATTTGCAACTGCTCTTTTTTAGAAAGAGATTCAAAACGGCCGTCTTTTTTCATACGGTCTACGGTTTGCATTTTCTTAACCGCTTTACGAATAGTCACAAAATTAGTGAGCATTCCGCCAGGCCATCTTTCTGTAATAAAAGGCTGCTTAGCACGGGTTGCGTGAGCTGCAACAATTTCTTTAGCCTGTTTTTTTGTGGCTACAAAAAGAATCTTCCTTCCGGAAGCAGAAATCTTGGTCAGCGCTTCTCCCGCCTCGCTCAATTTTGCTGCAGTTTTATATAGGTTTATGATGTGTATCCCGTTGCGTTCCATATAAATATATGGCGCCATATTTGGGTCCCATCTTCTGGTAAGGTGGCCAAAGTGTACACCTGCATCCAGCAATTCTTTTACATTTTCTGTTTTTGTCATTTGTTGACTTAGTTTACGTTCCCGTTGTAGTAGCAATAGGCAAGTGGTCCACGCTCGTTGCGCGTCGCCTTGACTATTTAGATGCTAAACTAACTTCCCATTTTATCTGGGACAACGACTTAATAATTTGTTTTTTAATTCAGTTCTGAAAAGATTTTCGCCAAAAATAATTTTGGGTAAACCCGATAAAGATTCCAAAGTCAAGCTTCGGAACAAGATTATCGTTTAGAGAACTGGAATTTCTTACGTGCTTTTTTCTGTCCAAATTTCTTACGTTCCACCATTCTAGGGTCACGAGTAAGTAGGCCTTCTGGTTTAAGAAGAATCCTATTTTCTGGATCAAGTTCGCACATCGCTCTTGATAAAGCAAGGCGTATAGCTTCTGCCTGACCAGTGATACCACCACCAAAAACGTTTACTTTGATATCAAAGTTTGTGTCGTTTTCTGTGATCACAAGCGGCTGGTGTACTTTATACTGCAAAGTGCCAGTAGTAAAATATTTGTTGAGCTCACGCTTGTTAATGGTAATGTCACCTTTTCCTGGAGCGAGGTAAACACGTGCAACAGCCGTTTTTCTACGGCCTATTTTGTGAATAACTTCCATTTACTTGTATTCGTTAAGGTTAATTTCTTTAGGTTTTTGCGCTTCCTGACCGTGATCGGCTTTGGAATAAACCTTTAGGTTGCGAAATAGCGCAGCGCCCAGTTTGTTTTTGGGCAACATGCCTCTAACTGCATTTTCTACCAGACGTGTTGGGTCTTTGGCATAAAGTTCTGTTGCAGTTAAGCTTTTTTGACCACCTGGATAGCCTGTGTGACGTATGTATGATTTACTGTCCCACTTCTTTCCTGACAAGTTGATCCCGGCTGCATTGATAACAATAACGTTATCACCGCAATCAACGTGTGGTGTGAAGCTAGGTTTGAACTTCCCGCGCAAAAATTTTGCAACTATGCTCGAGAGGCGACCCAGCGTTTCTCCTTCAGCATCCACAACAACCCACTCCTTATTAACGGTGTTTTTGTTGGCAGATACTGTTTTGTAACTTAATGTGTCCACACTGATTAAATTTATTATTAAACATTCCTTTTCCTGTCCCAGATTCACATCTGGGGAATTCAGGGGTGCAAATGTACAATTATAAATTTATATTGCAAACTACACGCTATTAATATTTTATGTAGCTAGATGAATGGGGACGGCTGTCAAAAACGGACTATACAAGCTCATTTTTTAGCTTAAAAACCTGTTTTTATGACCAGTTTTCTCCTTTTATGATAGTTTTTCCAGTGGAACCCGCTAAAGATGGTGTGAGTTCAAAAATGGCTTTTGGTTCAAGTCCTTTTTCTAAACGATGTGATACAAATACAATTGCCAGCCGTGAACGTTCATGTAACATATTGACCAAATCAATGACGAGCTGTGCGCCAGCTTCATCCAGACCTTCAGTAGGTTCGTCAAGAATGAGAAGTGGTGGATTTTTGACCACGGCGCGTAAAATCAAACCCAGGCGTTGTTGGCCGGCTGAGAGTTTATTGAAATTAGTGTTTTTCAACGCTAGAAGATCCGCAAGTTTGAGCCATTCGGTTGACTCTTTGCGCTGCAGCGTGGAAGGTGTATCGTAAAGCCCTATGGAATCATAATATCCTGAAAGTATCATTTCCAGCAACGTGTTGTTCCGCTGAAAAAGTTCGGTCATATTTGGTGCAAAAAAACCTATTTTTTGCTTGATTTCCCAGATACTTTCGCCACTTCCTTTTTTTCGACCAAAAAGATAGAGTTCTTGCCCATAACCTTTAGTACTTTCACCTGTTATAAGTGATAAGATAGTGCTCTTTCCAGAACCATTTGGACCTACCAATTGCCAAAAATCGCCAGATCTAATTGTCCAGCAAATGTCTTTTATAATTGGTCGACCGTCATAATGTACTGTTAGATTTTCCATTTTTATGAGCTCGTAGTCGTTTTTGGGCTCATTTTGACCATTTTTGGGCAAATTAAGCTGTTTTTTGGACCAATTATCACTTTCTTGGACTTTCGAAATAGGATTTAAACGGAACGGATTTTCTTCCAATATAAACTCATTTTTAATGAAGGGCAGAAAATCGGAAGCGCGATTGGCAAGTTGAATTATAGTTTTCGTTTTTGCAATTTCATCTAATCGCTCTGCAATTGCAACGCGCGATTCCTGATCTAAATGGTCCAGCGGATTGTCAAGTACAATAAAATCAGGATTATCTTTTAAGATAAAATCTATATAAATCTTTTTGCGTTCACCGGAAGAAAAGGTTGTCAATTTTCGATCGGTTATCAAGCATTTATCATAACGACGCTCTTCTTCGTGAATCTCTGCAATGGCTAAATCTGAGAATAAAGCGCCATTTTGATCGTTAAATTGGGTCAGTTCTCCTATGTTTCCGCCGCCAAAAATATGCTGCAAAAAGGCTTCTTTGTTTAGATTGCTGTTAATGCTTATTCCCAGATGCTGTTTCTTACGCACAATTCAAAATTTTGCCGGTTTATTACTGTTCTGAGTTCCATACTAATTTATTAGAATTCAAAACCTAATATGATTTTCTTAGTTGGAACTCTGTTTATTCATAAAAATAAATGCAGTTCTTCAAGATAATGATAGTGGTATTTTTAATGTGCTTCTAGCCAGTTTTCTCCAACGCCAACTTCCACATCTAACGGAACATCCAGAGTATATGCTTGTTCCATTTCGGTTTTAATCATTTCTTTGACTTTTTCCAGTTCTGGTTTGTAAACGTCAAAAACGAGTTCATCATGTACTTGCAAAAGCATTTTGGTCTTGTAATTTTCAGTACGCAGTTTTTTATGAATGTTGATCATTGCGATCTTGATGATATCGGCCGCGCTACCTTGTATTGGAGCGTTTACGGCATTTCGTTCCGCAGCGCCGCGTACCATTTGGTTGCTGCTATTAATGTCTTTTAAGTAGCGCCTTCTTCCCAAAACGGTTGAAACATAACCTTTTTCACGGGCGGATGCGACTTGATCGCTCATATAATTACGCAGTTGCGGGTAGGTCTTATAATAAGTGTCTATTAAGTCTTTTGATTCACCGCGCGAAAGTTCCGTCTGGTTGCTCAGTCCAAAAGCCGAAACGCCGTAAATAATCCCAAAATTCACCGTTTTTGCATTGCTGCGTTGCTCGCGCGTAACATCATCTAGCGCGACGTCAAAAACCCGTGCCGCAGTGGTTGCATGAATATCCTGTCCTTCTTTAAAGGCCTGCATCATGTTTTCTTCCTTGCTCAGCGCGGCGATAATACGCAATTCTATTTGTGAATAATCTGCCGCAAGCAGGATATAATCGGCATTTCTGGGCACAAAAGCCTTTCTGACCTGACGGCCGCGTTCGGTACGAATAGGAATATTCTGCAAATTTGGGTTGTTGCTGCTCAAGCGCCCAGTGGAAGCAACGGTCTGCATATAATCTGTGTGTACGCGGCCGGTTGACGGCTCGACTTGATTGGGAAGCGCGTCTATATAGGTACTTTTTAATTTAGAAAGACCGCGGTAATCCAGAACGTGTTGAATAATCTCATGTTTTGGCGCGAGATAGGAAAGCACATCTTCTGCGGTACTGTACTGTCCGGTGCGCGTTTTTTTCGGTTTGTCAACCAGTTTTAATTGGTCAAAGAGGATTTCGCCCAATTGTTTTGGCGAACCAATATTGAATTCCTGGCCGGCTTCCTGGTAGATTTTCTGTTCCAGCGAAAGAATATCCGCATTGAGTTCTTCCGAAAGGGAATTAAGAAATTTTTGATCCAAATTAATCCCTTCCAGTTCCATATCTGCTAATACTTGCACCAGCGGAATTTCGATCTCGTCAAAGAGTTTTTGCGTTTGCGCTTCAGTAAGTTCCTTTTCAAAATGTTTTTTAAGCTGAAAAGTCACATCTGCATCTTCCACCGCATATTCGGTTTGCTTTTCTAGCGGAACGTCCCGCATGTTTTTCTGGTTTTTACCTTTTTTACCGATCAATTCTTCTATGGAAACCGGCGTATAGTTCAGATACGTTTCCGCCAGAATATCCATATTATGACGCATATCTGGATTAATGAGATAATGCGCCAGCATCGTATCAAAGAATTTCCCCTTGAGCCTGATATCGTACTTATCAAGCACTTTAATATCATATTTGAGGTTTTGGCCTATTTTTTCGATGTCTTCTGCCTCAAAAAACGGACGTAATTGCTCAATAAGTTCCTGTGCTTTCTCCTTTTCAGCGGGAAAGGGAATGTAAAAACCCTTGCCTTTTTCCCAAGAGAACGCGATACCCACAAGTTCTGCCGTGATGGGATCAAGTCCGGTCGTTTCGGTATCAAAACATACCGATTCCTGCTTCATCAGATTCTGCAAGAAAAGCGTCATCGCCATGCCGGGCGCGATACTTTGATACAGGTGGGAAGTATCTGCAATGGTTTTACGGGCGTTTCGCTCTTCGATATTTACCGTTTCATTGTTTTCACCGAAAAGCGAAAATTGGCCAGATCCCGCAGCGGCCGCTTTTTCTGCTGAAGAAACCAGTTTTTTAGCCGTTTCAGTATTGGAAACTGCCGCACCTACAGAAGCTTCGGCTTCGCCGGAAAAAATCTTTATAAACTGATCTTTAAGTCTGCGGAATTCCAACTCGTCAAAAATCTCCTGCACCTTATCGGCATCCGGTTGTGTAAGTTCGTAGCTCTCTGCATGAAATTTTACGTCACAATCTGTCATGATCGTGGCGAGCCGTTTGGATAATAATCCCTGCTCAGCAAATTCGATCACTTTCTCCTTCATTTTTCCTTTGAGCTTATCGGTATTTTCCAGTAAACCTTCCAGCGAACCGTAATCCTGAATGAATTTTTTTGCCGTTTTATCGCCCACACCGGGAATGCCTGGGATGTTATCGCTGGCGTCACCACGCATTCCAAGGTAATCGATGACTTGCTCGGGACGCTCTATCTCAAATTTTTTCAGCACTTCGGGAATTCCCCAGATTTCAATCCCGTTGCCCATACGCGCAGGTTTGTACATAAAGATATTTTCTGAAACCAG
>JBBPYO010000318.1:0-7523 GCA_038199845.1 Flavobacteriales bacterium | reverse complement strand
TGAGCAAGCGCATAAGCCAACTCCTGAACGATTGTCGCGCCGGCATTTTGATAAAGGCCGGAATCAATGCTCAAAATATTATTATTCTTCTTATTACTATTTATATTCTTATTGCTATTTTTTACATCAAGGAGTTGTGATATTTTGTTGAAATCTTTGTCCAAAGATTCGAACCAATTTCCGGAGCGGGCAAGATTGCCAATGTTGTCCACATTTAAAAAAACGTTTTGATTCAGTTCTTTTGCTTTCTCCAGTACATCTTTATAAAAATCCAGATCGAAAAAAGCTAAATTAAAGTAAATAGGAACCGATTTATCATCGATTTTGGTTAATAAATGGGCTATTTTGAAGGTTTTTTCGGCTTTGAAAAACAGCGCTTCCGCTCCTTTTTCTATGGCTTCGTTGGCCGTTTTTGCCGAAACCTTAGGATCGAGCACAAAAATTTCTTCCGCGTTGTTCCAGTGTGCTGGTTGGCCGGGAATATTTATAGTTTCCTTAAGATCATCGCGGTGGTAAAAAGGCTTGACATCAATTCCTTCGGGTGAATGCCAGATTACGCTATCGTTGTAGTCGTCACCTTTAAGATCAAATTGAATTTTTTGCTTAAAGGCCTTTGCCGAAACGGGTTCAAATTCAGAAAATAAGGGTTTACTCATCGTTTTTAGTTTTCAGACTATCTTCATATTCTATAATGAATATTTCTTCGCCATCTTTTTTCATCAAATATTCTTCGCGGGCAAAACGCTCCAGTTCCTCGCGGTCTTCCAACTTACCGATCTGCTTTTGATCGGTCTGAATCTCCTTTTTAAAATAGGTTTTATTCCCTTCAAGCTTGTCAATTTCTTTGTCTAGTTCGTCGTGAATAAGCCATGAATTGGCATCAAAAAGGAACATCCAGAAACCAAAAATGACCAAAATGAGCATGTAGGTATTGCCGAAGATTCGGAACCACTTTTTTTGTCGTAATTTTTTATAGAATGTCACGATTGGGGGTATTTATGAGGTCAAAAAGATAGTCATTTTAACCAATTTTACTACACTAAACGCTGATTTATGATGGTACGTACAATTTCGACCGCAACATTATTAAAACGATTGTTAGGTATAATAAGGTCTGCAAACTCTTTAGTGGGTTCAATAAACTGCTGGTGCATGGGCTTGAGCGTGTTCTGATAACGGTTGAGAACCTCTTCAAGATCTCTTCCGCGCTCTGCGATATCACGTTTAAGGCGCCGTATGAGACGCTCGTCAGAATCTGCGTGCACAAAGATTTTTATGTCAAATAGTTCGCGGATTTCTGGGTGGGTGAGGATCAAAATCCCTTCCACGATTACGACCTTCCGCGGCTGCGTGATCACCACATCGCTGGTGCGGTTGTGTTTTACAAAGGAATATACAGGCTGCTGAATTGCCTCACCTGCTCGAAGCTGCTCGAGATGTTTACAGAGCAGTTCAAAATCTATGGCGCGTGGATGGTCAAAATTGATCTTTACGCGCTCCTCGTACGATAAATGGTTCGTTTCTTTATAATAGGAATCCTGCGAAATCACAGTAACCTCGCCTTCCGGCAGTTCATTTACGATCTGGTTTACGACCGTGGTCTTGCCACTCCCGGTGCCGCCTGCAATGCCAATAATGAGCATAATGTGTTGTTTGCGGCAAATTTAGTAAACCAAAAGGTTCCGCGAACGCGAAAAATCGATTATCGCTTACTTTTTACCAACTTCTATTTAGAAATTGCGGTTTTATTATTTGTAAGGATTATTGAAAAAGACCTTAAAAATACTTATCAGCATTATTTGGAATATGTTGAGTTACTAAAAATCAATAAGGTATTAGCTCAAGCACAGTTGATATCTTTTGACCTTTCGATTGCGCTTAATGCGACATTTTTGATAAAATACTTGTCTTTTTTATCCATTACATATCATAAAGAGCCTATCTATTGTACTTTTTGATAAGAATAAATTTAAGTTCAATATCTGCTTTAGAAACGATATTGATAATTATCGTCTCTAAAGCAGATATATTTTATTATCGGATATGTAGCCGATAATTGCTGTTATCTGCTTAAATACAGATATATTTGTATATCTGCTATAAAGCGGATATTTTAATAAAATAGCTATGAAAGCAGTACTTACAGGCGATATCATCAATTCCAGAGAAGGTGCTGTTGATGATTGGATCAACAAACTAAAAGAGACGCTTGATTATTACGGTTTAGAACCAAAGGACTGGGAAATATTTAGAGGCGATAGTTTTCAATTGGCGCTGACTCCCGAAAAAGCTTTATTGGCAGCCATTCATCTCAAAGCAGCCATTAAACAA
The DNA here is from genome assembly GCA_038199845.1 of Flavobacteriales bacterium. Classification (GTDB taxonomy): domain Bacteria; phylum Bacteroidota; class Bacteroidia; order Flavobacteriales; family Flavobacteriaceae; genus Leeuwenhoekiella. The sequence continues at coordinate 5,192 of JBBPYO010000318.1, read as the reverse complement.
ACAAAATTACAGGACGTCAGAATGGCGATAGGTATAGGAGAAGAAGAATATAGTCCTTCAAAAATCACGGAATCCAACGGATCTGCCTATATTAGATCAGGTGAATGTTTTGAAGCACTAAAAAAGCAAACGCTGGGTATCAAGACAGCTGACGAAAATCTTGATCAAGAACTTAATCTTATGTTTAGTTTATCCCTACTTACCGCAGATCATTGGAGCGCTACAGTTGCAGAAGTGATCAAAACCACTATCGAAAATCCAAAAATGAACCAAAAAGCCATCGCCCAACTTCTTAATAAATCCCAAAGTAATGTAAGTGAAGCTTTAAAAAGAGGGGGTTTTGAGGAAATTATGTATTTGAATGATTTTTATAAAACACAAATTGCCAAACGATGATCCTTCTCACCATAAAATTATTAATTGCTCATATAATGGGCGATTTTGTCTTACAACCTGATCGTTGGGTAGCTGGTAAAAAAGCATATAAACATAAATCGAAATATTTTTATTTACATGGGCTGATTCATTTATTGTCGCTTCTTGTAGTACTGGAATTCGATTTTTTGTACTGGCCCTATATCGCGCTAATTGTAGTGAGCCATTTGCTCATTGATTTTATTAAATTAAATCTAGAAAACAAAATAAACGAGCGCGTGCTATTTACTGTTGATCAACTGGCGCACTTGATCGTAATTGGAATTGTGGTCTATTTCAATAATCCCTATGAACTGAATCTTGAAAAATTGTATGCTCCAGAATCGTTATTACTTGTTCTTGCCATATTATTAACCTCTTATGTGTCATCCATTTTAATGAAAATTCTATTGAGCAGATGGATTATAGAAGACAATGCTGACGATTCCTTAAAAAGCGCAGGAAAATATATAGGAATTTTAGAACGTCTCTTTGTATTTGCGTTTATTGTGCTGAATCAATGGAGTGCGATCGGCTTGCTTCTTACTGCAAAATCGGTTTTTAGGTTCAGTGATCTTTCCAGAGCAAAAGATAGGAAACTAACCGAATATATTTTAATAGGCACGTTAACCAGTTTTGGTCTCGCTTTCTTAATCGGTTTATTGTTTACATATCTTCTTAATTTCCTTTAGAAATATACTTTCGAGGACAAATCCGTATATGCGAAAAATAAATAACAGACAATTTACAGGTTTTAGATACACAGCTTCTATTCAAGCGCATACCATTCTATATTTTCTAGATTTTGACGTCTTCCTTTTTTATTTGGTGGATAATTAGTGACGAGATAATCAACAATTACCTGTTCGTTTTCTCCAAGATCCCATAGATTTTGGGTTTCCTGCATCCATTTTATGGTAGCTTTCCACCGTTCTTCATTCATTCTATTTTGAACGATCAGTTTGGCAGAATGGCAGTTGGTACAATTATTCACAACGGTCATAAAACCATCAGCGGCGATAAGTCCCGTTCTCACGTGAATACCGTTTGTTACTTCATTATACTCATCTTTAATATTAGATTTTTCGACGTAAGTAGATTCTTTGGAATCGTCCGGTTTAAAAACGGAAAGCGTAGGATCTATCAAATAAAAGATAAAGATACCGGCTGCAACTACAACAACAAAACCTATTACATACACTAAAATTCTGTTCGCTTTAAAACGGGATTTGCTTTTTTCTTGATTTTCCATTAACTGATTTTTACTGCAATTCTATGGCAGGCGTTGTTCAAATATCCTTTCGGGTTCCAGCCGGGAACGATCATCGGCTGGTTACGCCCTTGCGAATCCGTCGCTTTTGCCCAGATTTCATAATAACCCTTTTCTGGGAATTTAATAGCTGCGGAAAACTGCTGCCAGGCCAAACGGTTGACCGGCTTTTCCAATTTCGTTTTAGACCAGGTCGCGCCAAAATCAATCGAATATTCCACCGTTTTTACTTCGAGTTCTCCAGCCCAGGCATGTCCGTTTATATTTATGGTTTCCCCTAAGTTTACTATTGCTCCCGTTTTTGGATACGTAATCAAAGATTTTACGGGCATAGATTCAATAATGCACATATCTTCCTCAGGTACTTTTGCGCCAGGTTCCACAGGTTTGCAGGGAACGCGATAAGAATCCCCGCCCATTTTAGCGCCGTCGTGCACGATATTACGAATGCTGATCCTGTTGATCCATTTTCCCGAAACCGAGGCCGGCCAGCCGCCAGCAACTAAGCGCAACGGAAAACCGTGGACCAGCGGAATATCGGCACCGTTCATTTTAAAAGCGAGCAACGTTTCTTCCTGATATGCTTTTTGCATTGGCATCCCGCGCGAAATGGGTTCTTTGGCAGGATCGCCGCTCAGATGCGTATCAGCGGCATGGTAACCAATGTAAACCGCATCGTCTTTTACTCCCACTGCATCCAAAACATCTTTAAGGCGTATTCCGGTCCACGTGGCACAAGAAACTGCACCTGTTGACCATTGGTTTCCCTTTGCCGGTGGATTGAATTCGTTGCGCCCGTTTCCGCCGCATTCCAGCACAAGCTGATAGGTGTACTGTTTAAAGTTTGACTTTAACTCGTTTAATGTAAAGGTCTTTTCATTCAAAATAGATTCTCCATCAAAATGAACCGACCAGTTTTCCACATCAATAGTTGAAGGAATATTGCCATTATTTCGGATAAACATGGAATTATTTGGAGTCACCGCGTCGTTCAATAAATTGGCTTTTGACTCGATATTCCAGGGCTTGTCGTTGAGAACTTCCATTTCAGGATCTTTGTGGAAAAGCTTAAAAGGATCTGGATCTTGCAGTGCCAGAGGTGTATAATTTGCGGGCAAAAAATTACCAAAAACAATATCTGCACTTAATAATGCGGAAAAATAAACCAGTGTGCTCTTTTTTACAAAATGGCGTCGTTTCATAAGTTTCATATAATTTTGAGAATTCAGCGCAGGCCATCCTGAATTTTCGCAGAAAGCTGCTTAGTAGAAATATAAAAAAAATTCTAAAAATATTCAATCGTTAGCGTAAGATTTTAAAAGTACGTTCGGTAATATTAAATTTATACAACCTATACAAACATTGTTTATTTTTGGGATAAATGAAGTTCAAATCGTTAACTATGGGAGAATACTACTCTTTAAAAAAACGACAATTATACGTAATAATCACCCTTTTTGTCGCCTTTTTCGTTCCTTTTTTCGTGTTTTCCAATGCTGTTGAAAAGGATAATAAATCGATTCTTATTGAACCAGTCATTCAAGATCAGTATTTTACTGTTGTAGAAGGTAGCGCAAAAGAAACAATTGTGGGAACAGTTTCCACTACTGCGGAAATTAAAATCACCAATTATAAAATCGTAGCTGCAGAATTTTTGGGAACATCCAATTCCCCAGCGGGTGATTCTGAACAAGATCCTGAATATAATGCCGCTGCCGTTTTTTTATTGAATTCTGAAACCGGCGTACTTACCGTAAACAATCCGAAATACTTGCTTGCCGTTCTGGGACCCATCGCGCTTAAAGTGGAGGTCACGGATAATTTAGGCGAAAAAGCTTCGGCCACAATTACTATAAACGTGTCGGATATAAAAGTAACGATCAGTGAAAAAATCGATTTAGACTGGACCACCGTCGCAAATCATCCGCAAGGTCACGGCGAAGCGACCGGCGGAGCAGTAGATAATAAACTGTTCGTTTTTGGTGGTTTTACGTCCAATTTTGCCCCAAAAGCCTCGGTTTTTGCACTTGATGCAAACCTTGATTCCTGGTCGAGATTAGAAGACATGCCGCCCATGGCAAATAATTCTGGCGCAGGCGGCGCCACACATATGGGCTGGACAGATGATGGAACAGATATTTACATCGCCGCGGGTTACGCAGCAGATGTGAGCGGAAACGCACAGCAATTTGGTGCGCGCCGCGTTTACAAATATACCGTGTCCGCAAATCGTTATGACGAACTCCCTTCTTTGCCCATAGATCGCTCTGCCGGCGCGCTTGAATATCTTGACAATAAACTATATTATGTTGCCGGTACAAATCGCGCGCGCAACGAAGATCAAAGCGATCTGCTCAGTTTAGATCTTGATAATTTGAACGCGGGTTGGAGTTATCTTTCGCAGATGCCCAATCCTAGAAATCATATAGGATCGGCAGTTTATGATGGTAAATTGTATGTATTTGGCGGTCAGAAAGAGCACGATGAAGAATTGGTTCCACAAGACGACGTGCATCGTTACGATCCCGCCACAGATACATGGACGCAATTGGCTGATATGCCGCAACCCTTTAACCATATTCACGCTTCGGTTTTTGTTTATGGTGATTATATTTATTCCATAGGTGGGCAGATCGTTCATAATGCCACGCCGTATGCTTCGGTTTATGCATATAATCCCACTACAAATACTTGGAAGCAATTCACTGATCTGCCGGCAAAACGATTTTCGATTGTGGGTGGTGGGATCGATGGAAAACTTTTTGCCTCTGGCGGAAACAATTCGCGCACAACCTATGTAGCAACTCTACCGGAAGCATTTTTGAATGTAGAAAACGTCCAAAACAGTAATAAAAACGGATTAAATACAAGAAAAATCTACCCAAATCCTGCAAAAAACAGCGTTTTTGTGTCAATTATTGACCCATCCGCAGCAACAAAAAAAATAATTGATTTTAGGATTTATGATTTAAATGGAAGAATGCTGCAAAAATTTTCTGCAGAAAACATAATTAATGGAAGAGATTATCAGATTCCTGTTTCGCAATTTTCAGCTGGGTTATATATGTTGCAGATAAATAGCGCAAATGGAAACACGGTCAACAAACGGCTTTTAATTCAATAGGAAAAACTGTTATTTTAAATCGTACCCTTTAAATACAGTAAAATTCACAATTATTTAAAAATCAATTCTTTCAAGCGAATAAGGCTATTTATTGTTGAAATCAATGCGATATTAAGATTTCCTTTGCTATTTTCGCTAAGGTAATGTAAATTTTTTGAGATCATTTAGAACTTGTATTTCTAAATCTAGAACTTAAGAATTTCACTCTAAAATAGAAATTTAGATATTTTTTCTATGAAATTCATCATTCCGTATTAAACCTTTCCCAGAAAAATCACTCTAAAACGTAAGCAAAGCATTTAAACACGTATTTCATCCTACAAACCACATAAACCACATCTACATGAAAAGAAGAAATTTTGTACAACTCGCAGGTCTTGGAGC